>JBLHZH010000073.1:0-8559 GCA_047629695.1 Rhodoferax sp. | reverse complement strand
TGCCCCAGCGGGTGCGGGCGTTGCTGAGTGACAGCGAACGCCACTGCACTTGCAACTGGGGTGCAAAGTGGTCGAGCCGCTCAATAAACAAGGGCTTGGCCTGCTGCATTAGCCAGACTTGCACGGCAGCACGGACCTGCGCGGGCGGTGTTGCCAAGCCTTGAGCCAGCGGCAAACTTAAAGTGAGAGGATTATGCCTAAGTGCGACTGGCGCCGCGTTGCGCCAGCCCGGCGGGGCGCTCAATTGCAGCGTCAGCGGCTGCCCCAGATAGGGCAATGTCATGCCGTCGCACCACTGCAGGGGCTGGGCCAGCAACTGGCGCTCGTCACGTGCGCGTATCTCCAGCAATTTACGCACAATCCAGAGCGACTTTTTCTGCAAGGCAACATCGACTGCCGACCGCGCCACCCATTTGGGGGCATGCACCACCAGCCCTTCGGGTCCAACCGAAAAACCAATAGTACGCCGATTGCCTTGCTTGAATTCATAAGCCACCACGCTGCCGCCCAACTGTGCTTCGCGGTTAGCGCGGGGGTGGCGGAACATGCTTAACGGTAAGCCTCGGGATCGATGCGGCGCATTTCGGCTTCGATCCAGGCCTCGACCTCGCGCATCAACTCCTTGGGCTCGCGACCCACGCTGGAAATGGCGGGGCCAATCGACACATCAACCAGGCCGGGATGCTTGATAAAGCCTTTACGCGGCCAGCACTTTCCCGAGGACACGGCAATCGGAATGACCGGGGCACCACTTTCAACCGCCAGTCGGGTGCCGGCCGTCATGTAAGTCCCTTTTTCGCCACGGGCCATGCGCGTACCCTCGGGAAACATGATGATCCATGTGCCCCGAGCCAGCAGCACCTTGCCCTGTGCCACCACGTGTTTGAGAGCGGCGGCACGAGATTCGCGGTTGATATGAATCATATCCAGTCGCGCCATCGACCAGCCGAAAAATGGAATACGCAAGAGTTCACGCTTGAAGACAAAGGCCAGCGGATGGGGCATCAGCGTTGGCAGCAGCAGCGTCTCCAGCGTGGACTGGTGCTTGGACAACAAAATCGCTGGAGCACAAGCCCCAACCGGCAGGTTTTCTCGGCCACTGACCCGCACCTGTATGCCGAGAATCACACGGGTGCCCCAGACCACCAGCCTAAACCAGTTGACAGCAAACCACCACAGCGGCGTGCGACGCACCCACACGGAAACTACCACCAGTGCGAGCCCCCACGGGATGACCGTGAGTAGCAGCCAGACCATATGCAGGCTTGATCGAATCAATAACATATCAGGATAAGCAGGCCTCTGGCCTCCGTTGGTATTTTTATACGGCGCTGGGGCAGACCTTGCCAGCTCAGGGAGTCGCGGCTTCGCGCTCAATCAAAAAGTCGGCAAAAGCCGCCATATCGGAATGAACACGGGTCTCGGCCGGAAAGATATCAGGCAAGTCGCGGCCCCGGTAGACCTGGCCTTTGCCCGTCAACACCAGGTGTGGCTCACAACCAGCGGCCACTGCACCGAGCACATCGCGTGCAGAATCGCCCACCACGGGGACACCCCGCAGATCGATCCCGTAGCGTTCGCCAATTTGCTCGAACAGCCCGGGTTCGGGTTTTCGGCAATGACAGGCGACACCCGGCGCATGGGGGCAGTAAAACACAGCATCCACCCGCCCCCCCACGGCGGCCAGCAATTTGTGCATTTTGGCGTGCATGGCGTTGAGGGTGGAAACATCAAACAGACCCCGACCCAGTCCGGACTGGTTGCTGGCGATCACCACATGCCAGCCCGCGTGATTGAGCCGGGCAATCGCCTCCAGTGCGCCCGGCATGGGCTGCCACTCCTCTGGCGTTTTGACATAGTCGTCGCTGTCTTCGTTGATAGTGCCGTCCCGGTCAAGAATGACCAGTTTCACGGCCGAGAAACTCATGCGACAAGCTTGGAGAGGTCTGCCACGCGGTTCATCGCCTCAGCCAGACTTTTGAGCAGGCCCTGGCGGTTCAGGCGCAGGTCAATTTCTTCAGCATTGACCATGACATTATCGAAAAAGGCGTCGACCGGGGCCCGCAGCGCGGCTAAGGTTTGCAGTGAGGCGGTGTAGTCACCGGCATCAAACTGCATTTTCGCCTTGGGCGTCAGGTCTTTCATGGCGGCGTACAGGGCGATCTCGGCCGGTGCCTTGAGCAGCAACTCGCTGACATGGGGGTCAACATCCTGCCCCTTTTTGAGGATATTGCTGATGCGCTTATTGGCCGCAGCCAGTGCCGGCGCTTCCGGCAAAGAAGCAAAAGCACGCACGGCAAGCAGACGTTTAACCACATCACCCAAGCGCTGTGGCTGTAAAGCCAGCACAGCATCCACCTCCTGCGCGCTGTAGCCCTGTTCCCGCAAGACACCCGCCAGACGGTCAAACACAAAGACCGCCAGCGCAGCCGAAGCATCGCTTATTTTGTCGCCAAAGACGGGCACCGCATCCGACAGCAAGGCGCTCAGGTTGAGGGGCAAGTCCTGCTCGGTCAACATGCGAATCACACCCAGGGCGTGGCGGCGCAGCGCAAACGGGTCTTTGTCGCCAGTGGGCAGGTTGCCAATGCCGAACATGCCGACCAGGGTCTCTAGCTTGTCCGCCAGCGCCACCACCAGACCGGTGGTGTTGCGCGGCAGCGCGTCACCGGCAAAACGGGGCTTGTAGTGGTCTTCGATCGCCAGCGCGACCTCTTCGCCCAGGCCATCGTGGCGGGCGTAGTAGCCACCCATAATACCTTGCAACTCAGGGAATTCGCCCACCATATCAGTCAGCAGGTCGGTCTTGGCCAGATGGGCGGCGCTGTCCACTGACTGGACCAAAGCCGCGTCTCCCAGCTGCTGCGCGATGGCCTTGGCAATGCCGCGTACGCGTTCAACGCGCTCACCCTGCGTCCCCAGCTTGTTGTGGTAAATCACTTTGTCCAGACCGCTCAAGCGCGAGGCCAGAGTTTTCTTACGGTCTTGGTCAAAAAAGAACTTGGCATCGGCCAGGCGCGGGCGCACTACCCGCTCGTTGCCACCGATGACAGCACTGGTATCAGCCGGGCTGATGTTGCTGACCACCAGAAATTGATGGGTTAATCGGTCCTGCGCGTCCAGCAACGGAAAGTACTTCTGATTGGCTTTCATGGTGAGAATCAGACACTCTTGTGGCACCGCCAGAAACTCAGCATCAAAGGCACACACCAGCACATTCGGACGCTCAACCAAGCCGGTGACCTCGTCCAGTAAGGCCTCGTCTTCGATCGGATGAACGTTATGGCCAACCCGGGTCGCTGCCAGCGCCAACTGGCGGACAATTTCAGCACGGCGCTCGGCGAACGAGGCAATAACGGCCCCATCTCGGGCTAAAGTGGCGGCGTAGCTGTCGGCATCGACAATGACAACCGGTGAAAAAGCCGCTTCAAAACGGTGGCCGTAAGTTGTGTTACCCGCGCTCAGGCCGAGCAGCTTGACCGGCACCACCGTGCTGCCATGCAGGGCTACCAGGCCATGCGCGGGCCGCACAAAGTGCACGCTGCTCCAGCCTGGTAGCTCGCAATCAGCCGCCAGTTGGTAGCTCATGACCTTGGGAATGGGCAGCTTGACGATGGCTTCTTCCAGCGCTTTTTGCAGCCCAATATCGAGCGTGGCACCGGTCACCAGGCGGTCATATAACAGCACCTCGGCCTTGCCGTCAGGTGCCCGCTTGAGGGCAGCCACGGCCGCCAGCGGGTCAGTCAGGTCGGCGCCCAGCGCCTGCAATTTTTTAAGCAGAGCCGGAGTGGCGCGACCCGCCGCGTCGAATCCAACCGCCACCGGCATTAGCTTTTGCTGCACGGCTTTGTCGGCGGCCTTACGCCAGACCTGGGTGATATGCGCCGCCAGACGGCGTGGGGAAGCGTAAGCCGTGACCACAGAATCGACGCTGGCCAGGCCCTGGCTGCGCAACTGGTCGGCCAGTTGACTGGCAAAGGCGGCGCCTAGCTTCTTCAGCGCCTTGGGCGGCAACTCTTCTACAAATAATTCAACCAACAGGTTTTGTGTCGTCATGGTCAAGCACTCTTCTTCGTCATCTGTTGCACCCACTCGCGGGGCGCCATGGGAAAGCCCAGGCGCTCGCGGCTCTCAAAATAACTTTGCGCCACAGCCCGCGCCAGGTTACGAATACGCCCCATATAGGCGGCACGCTCGGTCACGCTGATGGCGCCACGGGCGTCCAACAGGTTAAAGCTGTGAGCACACTTTAAAACCTGTTCATAGGCGGGCAGCGCGAGTTGCTGCTCGATCAGGTGTTTGGCCTGCTTTTCATGGGCGGTAAAAGCCGCAAACAAAAAATCCACATCACTGTGTTCAAAGTTGTAAGCTGATTGCTCTTTTTCATTTTGCAAGTAGACATCGCCATAACTCAGGGTCCCGGTCCATTTGAGGTTGTAGACGCTGTCGACACCTTGCAGGTACATCGCCAGGCGCTCCAGACCGTAGGTAATTTCACCGGTGATGGGCTTGCAATCAATTCCACCGACCTGCTGAAAATAAGTAAACTGCGTCACTTCCATGCCATTCAGCCAGACTTCCCAGCCCAGGCCCCAGGCGCCGAGTGTGGGGTTCTCCCAGTCGTCCTCGACAAAGCGGATGTCATTTTTCTTGAGGTCAAAACCCAGCGCTTCAAGCGAGCCCAGATACAGCTCCAGAATATTGGCTGGTGCGGGCTTAAGAACCACTTGGTACTGGTAATAGTGCTGCAGGCGGTTGGGGTTTTCACCGTAGCGACCGTCTTTAGGGCGGCGACTGGGCTGCACATAAGCCGCCTTCCAGGGTTCGGGTCCGAGGGCTCTTAAAAAGGTGGCGGTGTGCGAGGTGCCGGCACCGACTTCCATGTCGTAAGGCTGCAACAACGCACAGCCCTGGGCATCCCAATAAGACTGCAGTTTTAGAATAATTTGCTGGAAGGTCAACATGGCTTGGGGCTTTGGCGGGCAACGCACTGGGTTTTAAAAAATAAACACGTTGCTGACGTGTAAAGCAATGATTTTACGGGGTTCAAGAATACAACCGCAGCACGGGCACTGGCCCGTACCTTAGCGTTTTCGCAAGTGCCGGTTTTTTGCCAGCAAGACGACGCCCAGGGCGAGCCACCAGAACGGCCACAGACCGAAGCGTGCGACCCAACTGGCGTAAGGCGTGATACCGGTGCGCCCCTCCACCTCGCCCTCCAGCACGCCGCGGGTGTTGCGCGGCAAACTGCTGACGACACGACCTTCATGGTCGACGATGGCGGTAGCGCCAGTGTTGGTCGCCAGCACAAACGGACGCGCAAACTCCAGTGCTCGCATGCGTGCAATCTGCAGGTGCTGATCCATTGCCAAGCTGTTGCCAAACCAGGCTAGATTACTGACGTTGACAAAAATGGAGGGAGCCAACACAGGATCCAGAAAATGTGGCGCCAACTCCTCACCAAACAAATCTTCGTAGCAAATATTGGTCGACAGCCTTTGCCCTTGCCATTCAAAAGAAGGTTGCCGCAACACGCCCCGGTTGAAGTCTCCCAGCGGGATATTCATCATCTGGGTGAACCATTTAAAGAAGGGGGGGATGAACTCGCCAAACGGCACCAGATGGTGCTTGTCATAACGCCAGACCTGGATCTGCCCAGGTTGCAAACCGACCACTGAATTGGTGTAACCCGTTTGGGTATCACCCAAGGGAGTGCCAATGAGTGCTGCCTGCTGACCAGTGGCGAACCGCTGCTGCAGCGCGACCCAGTAGGCCGGCGGCAACTGCTGGGGCAGCACCGGGAGCGCGGTCTCGGGAGCAATTACCAGGGAGGTGCGGCTGTTTTGCAACTGTTCCGCGTACCAGGCCAAAGCCAGTGGCACGCCACTGCCCACCTCAAACTTCTCATCCTGGGGAATATTGCCCTGCAACAGGGTCACCGACAGGCGTCCGGCAGAGGCCGTACGGGTTGACAAGCCCAGCGGATCAATCACCGGCAGGGTGAAGACTAAGCCCACCAGCAGCAGCGCATCCATTCGATGCCACCAGACGGCCCTGTCACCAGACGATAACCCGTGCGCCAGGGTCATGGCCAGCCAAGCCGCCAGTGCAGACAAACCATAAGAGCCTAACCAAGGCGCAAAATTGGAAAGTGGCCCTTCGACATGCGCATAACCCGCGGCTCCCCAGCCAAAACCGGTCAGCCATGTGCCGCGCGCCAACTCCGCTGACGACCATAGCATCGCAAATACCAGCGCGGAAAACAACCGGTTGACGGGTGCCAGCGTGACAAATAAAGCACAGGCTGCGCCATAATACAAAGCTAACAGTGCCGCCAATCCCAGCACGGCGACGACAGCCAGCAGGGCGGGTAAACCGCCGTAGGTATGTAGCGCTACAAAAGTCCAGCCGAAGGTGGTCGCCAGCCAAGCGGTAGCAAACAACCAACCCCAGCGCGCGCCAATACGCCAGTTGTCACTCTTAATAAGCAAGCTTGCCAGCATGCCCAAGGCCAGTAGCTGAAGCCACCAGACCGGTTGCCCCTGACGCAGACCAAGCAAAGCCAACGCCGGCATGCTGAGCGAACCCGGCCAAGCCATGCTAGCCGCATGCATAACGCCAGCCAATAGGACCAAGGCGACTTTAATCAACTGGCTACGAGGACGCATCGGCCACCGGCGACACCTTGAACCATTTCATAACCCCACTTTCAGGATGAAGCATCCTGAAATCAAACCCCATCATCGTCTGATGCTCATCACGCCTGTGGCTATGCCCAATCTGATGGGTTATCAACGCACCCAATGTATTGAAATCGCATGCCATGTTTGAATGGATCAGTGGGACCCTCGTTACCTCGAAGAGCCAGTCCAGTGTGGTGTCCACGCTAACGCTAAAGCTATGGTCGGAAAGGTTAAATATCTCGCCCTTGCGATCAGCACTGTCAAATTCATCGCCAATTTCACCCAAAATCTCACCCATCATATCGGACAGGCTAACGAAGCCGGCGACCCGGCCAAATTCATCCATCGCAATGGCCTGATGGTGGTACTGACTGTGGAATTCACTCAGTAAGTCATTCAGATGCTTCCTCTTGGGGACAAAAAACAGGCCGTAACAAGGCACGGACTGTGAGCTGAGGTGAACACTGAAGCTTAAGTAAATCCTTGGCCAACAAAATGCTAATGATATTGTAGCGTTCGCCTTGATGAACCGGAAAACGATCATGCACTGTGTCGATCACCATCTCCATTAGATGACCGCAAGAATCGGCAATATTGAGCATGTTAACTTGTACAGCGGGAACCATGACATCCCCTACCATCTTATTCACCATACGCAGAACACCATGAAGCATGGCCCATGAGTCAGCACCTATAACCTTGTTGTCTTGCGCTTCGGTTAAGGATTGGATCAATCCTGCGGATGGATCGAGACCAAGCTAAATTAGCTCTGCAAGCTTTTTTAAGAAAGAACGCTTATCTTCCCGATCAAGGCAAACTGAATGCGAATCGGAGACAGAAAAGCTGAGAAGCACGTCGTTGTTATTGCTCAAGTAATAGGATAGTCGATTGCACTGGAAGCGTGAGAAATAAAATTCGAATCTATTTTGGAGTAATACGCGGTGCGTTCCTGCGTGAAGATTGAACGCTGGACAAAACATCCCAGAATTGCTTAACTTGCACTTTTACACGGTAATCGGCTTGTGCCAATTGCTCGGCTACCAGCTCTGTGAGACGCGTGTCGAGAGTGGCCGGCAGCAGACGTAAATGAGCTTCAGATTCAGAGCCGTCCCGCTCTACCACTGCGCCTGCATTGCGGGCAATTTTGAGCATCACATTGTTTTCACTCAACGCATGAATGAACATCAAACTAACACCTTCATTGCGCGCATGCATGGCCGCACGATCGAATAATCGGCCGCCATAGCCACGCCCACGCGCCGTAGTCGAAACAGAAACGCCAAACTCGGCACAGGCATCCAAGCTGCTATCAGCAGAAAAAGCCAAATGTGCCATCGCGATTAAATCAAGGCGTCGGTTGTAGATACCGAATATTTCATCACGCTCAAAATCTAAACTGTCAGCATAACGTTTGATTTGTTCGTCGTTAGCAGGGAATCCAAAACGTAAATAACGGTCGTGTGACTCGAGTGCTAAAAGATGGACGGCAATTCGGTCACGATGATTGGCCCCCAATGAACGAATAGGCACTTGTAACGAAAATGTTCGAGAAGACACAGTAATACTCCTCTACCTGCGCTCAAAGAGGTACGAATTGCTAGCAGCACAAGCTACAGTGATTTGTAATTTGATCAGCATGATAAATGTAACTATAAGGGTTTACCCTAACTACGTATTGTATTCAGGCAATTAACTTCGCTGGCATGTTGCGTAAAAACAGAATTTTAATTCCAAAAAATGCGGACGAAAAAAAACGCCCAGTCAATTCGACTGGGCGTCTCCGGTTTAATAGCCTGACAATGACCTACTTTCACACGGGAATCCGCACTATCATCGGCGCAGAGGCGTTTCACTTTCCTGTTCGGGATGGGAAGGA
>JBLHZH010000072.1:0-8561 GCA_047629695.1 Rhodoferax sp. | reverse complement strand
TTTCGGGCGCTTATTGCCAAGACGCCTGACCATCTGCGGGCGCCGGAAGCGGTTTTATCCATCGCCAACTGCCAGATTGAGTTGAAAGAGACCAAGGGTGCGCAAAAAACATTGGAAGATTTGATCAAAGCTTATCCTCAGTCAGAGGCTGCCATCGCTGCCAAAGATAGATTGGCGCGGCTCAAATAAGATGCAAGTTGTTGATGCAGAGCGCCGCTTCAGTGGCTTGACCCGCCTTTACGGCGTGTCCGGTGCGCAGCGGATCCGTGATGCTCATGTGGCCATCATTGGCATCGGTGGTGTGGGCTCCTGGGCGGCCGAGGCACTGGCGCGTAGCGGTATCGGGCGCCTGACGCTGGTCGATCTGGACCATGTTTCAGAGTCCAATATCAACCGGCAAATTCACGCCACGGATGTCACCGTAGGACAGGCCAAGGTGCTGGCCATGCGCGACCGCATTCTTTCATTTCATCCCGACTGCTTCATTACCTGTGTGGAAGAATTTGTAGAGCCGTCCAATTGGCCCGCTTTATTGCCTGCAGGCGTGACAGCCGTGATTGATGCCTGTGATCAGGTTAAGTCCAAGACGGCCATGGCGGCCTGGGCGCGAGCGACAAAAACACTTTTTATTGCCGCGGGTGCTGCGGGTGGAAAACGCCATGCACATTTGGTGGATGTGGCTGACCTTGCCCTGACGACACACGACCCTTTGCTGGCCCAAGTGCGTAATCGATTACGTAAAGAGTTTGCGGCACCACGCGAAGGCAAAAAAATAGGTCTGGCCTGTGTTTTTAGCCGTGAAGCGGTCAAGGCGCCTGATGCCTCTTGCGCGCTGGAGGGCGATGGTTCACTTAATTGCCATGGTTACGGCTCGGTCGTGACTGTAACCGCCACCTTTGGTCAATGTGCTGCCGGATGGTTATTAGATAAAATTTCTGAGGAATTTGAAAAGCCATAAAAAAAAGCTATAATTTGAGGCTTGGTACTACAGTAAATTAATACTCAAAGTGTCAATGGGATGTTAGCTCAGTTGGTAGAGCAGTGGACTTTTAATCCATTTGTCGTGGGTTCGACCCCCGCACATCCCACCAAATTTCCTTTCGGGGTGCAAAAAGCCTGCTACTTTAAAATAGCAGGCTTTTTTGTTTTATCGAGCAAATATAAATGCCAGCTACCGAAATCGCCGTGACCTGCGTGGGCAAAGTGGGTGACAAAGAGCTGTTGCTGCCCACCGGCCAGCGAGGCGTCGCTTTATCCCACGTACAGGACTGGGTCACTGCCAGACAAAAGGCCCGGGTAACAGTTAAAGACATCAGCAATTTGGTGCTGGTCAAAGGCATCAAGCAGTGGGTCGTTTACGAAGAAAAATCAGGTTCCAAAAAAGTAAGGACTGTTTTTCAAATCACTTAACCCCTTTTCGGTTTTGAGAGCCGCAGGCTGCGGCTCTCTGTGCCAGAACGTCGTGACGCGTTGTTCATATAAAGCGTGTTTTAAATCCATATCAAAGGCTTTTTTTTCACGATATCCGGTACGATGAAACTACTGGAGTTGATGAACTCAAGCTTGTTCTTTTTTTTAAGGCGACCGATATGACATGGCTTTCACAATCGATCATGTATACACGCGGCCTGGCCCGTGGTGTTGTGGGTGCAACTCATGAACTCAGCGAGGCCCGCCAGGGCGTGTTTCATTACACCATCGGGCCCTACTCAGAGCCTGTGATGCATATTGCACCGGGGGACCGTGTGATTGTGGATACCCGTGATGCCTTTGACGGAAAAATTCAAACTGAACAAGATCTGCCAAGCGCCAAGTTGCGTGTTCCGTTTCTGAATCCGCAAAACGGCCCTATCATGATTGAGGGGGCTGAGAAAGGCGATGTCGTCGCGGTCTACATCGAGTCGATGCTGCCTCGCGGCCCCAATCCGCGCGGTACCTGCTGCTTGATTCCGCGCTTTGGTGCGCTGACGGGAACTGACTTTACGGCGATGCTTAATGATCCCTTGCCCGAAATTACGCGCAAGATCGACCTCGATGAAGAGGGGGTGTACTGGAGCCGACGGGTTACCTTGCCCTATCGGCCCCATATTGGAACGCTGAGTTTGTCGCCTGAAATCGACTCGATCAACTCGCTCACGCCCGACAGCCACGGCGGCAACATGGATGTGCCCGATATGGGGCCGGGCAGCATCACTTACCTGCCGGTGCGCTCGCCGGGTGCGCGTCTGTTTATTGGCGATGCCCATGCCTGTCAGGGGGATGGTGAAGTTTGCGGTACCGCGGTTGAATACGCCAGTCGCACTACCATTCACGTGGACCTCATCAAAAGCTGGGAAATCAACTGGCCCCGACTCGAAACCAAAGACCAGATTATGGTCATCGGTAGTGCCCGCCCGCTAGAAGACGCCACACGTATTGCCTACCATGAGCTGGTGATGTGGATGGCCAAGGAGTACGCCTACGACAAATGGGATGCTTATATGATGCTCAGCCAATGTGGCAAGGTCCGGCTTGGCAACTTTGTTGACCCTAAATATTCGGTAGCAGCAGGCGTAGAAAAAAAATACCTCGCCATGCCGTAAATCTCGTTTTATTCAACATTACAAAAGGAACACACCATGGATCTGGGACTTAAAGGCCTCCGGGCAGTCGTTACTGGCGGAACCAAAGGCATTGGTCGGGCCATTGTTGAAACCCTCTTGAAGGAGGGTGCGCAGGTCGCCTTTTGCGCCCGCAACCCGGAAGAGGTGACGTCCACTGAAGCTGAATTCTCTCGCTACGGCGTGAAGGTGCTGGGGCGCTCGGTGGACGTGGGTGATGGCGCGACGCTTGCGGCATTTGTAGCGGAGGCGCAAGTGGCACTGGGTGGTATTGACATCGTGGTAGCCAATGTCAGTGCCCTGGCCATTGGCAATGACGAGGCCGGTTGGAAAAGCGGTTTTGACATTGACATGATGGGCACCGTGCGCCTGATCAACGCGGCGATGCCCAGCCTAGAGAAGAGCGACAACGCAGCCATCATCACGATTGCCAGCGTCTCCGCACGCGAGATCGACTTCACTGCCGGACCTTACGGCTCATTCAAGGCCGCGATTGTTCATTACACGCAGGGCCTGGCCTTTCAATTGGCGGGCAAAAAAATCCGGGCCAACTCGGTGTCGCCTGGCAACACCTACTTTCCGGGGGGCATCTGGGAGCAGATCGAAACCGGCAACCCTAATTTGTTCAAAGAATCGCTTGCACTCAATCCAACCGGTCGCATGGCCACACCGCAGGAAGTGGCCAATGGCGTCGTATTCCTGGCCAGTCCGGTGGCCAGCTTCATTACCGGCACCAATTTGCTGGTGGATGGTGCGCTGACACGCGGCGTCCAGTTTTAAGAATCTTCCCGTCTCTGCGAGCGCAGCGCGGCAGTCTATGACGTCCTGGATTGCGGCTACGTCATTACCAGCCCACCGTCCACCAACAGGGTCTGTCCGGTCATGAAGCGACTCCAGTCGCTGGCCAGGAACAACACCGGGCCGGCCACATCTTGCGGTGTGGCAATGCGGCGCAAGGGCGTTTGGGCTGCAATCAGGTCTTTGACTTCTTCGCGCGTGTCGCGACTGGCCTGCGTCGGGCAGACCAAGCCGGGAGCGACGCAATTGACCCGAATGCCCAGAGGGCCCAGTTCGGTCGCCAGATTGCGACTGAACCCGATCAGCGCCGCCTTGGCAGTGGTGTAGTCATGGTAGGCCACGCTGGGGCGTTGCACCAAGTCGCTGGCCATATTGACAATGCAGCCCTGGCCGCGCTGCCTGAAGTGGGGTAGCAGCGCCTTGCACACCTTAAAAGTCGAGCCCAACGCGCCATCCAGTTGGCGCTGGTAGTCGGACCAAGCCAACTCCCAAAACAGGGTGCGCTGGTCTGGGTTAAAGCTGTAGGGGGCAAACGCGTTATTGACCAGCACATCAATCTTGCCGGCCTCAAGCAAGGCGGCCTCAATCAGGCGGGCGACGTCGCTCTCAAGCGTCACATCAGCCTGAATCGCAAAGGCGTCGCCACCGGCCGCCTTGCAGCGGGCCACGACGGCTTCAGCCGCTGCTACGTTCTGCAGGTAATTGATGATCACCAGTGCGCCTTCCTGTGCAAAGGCCTCTGCGATGGCCGCCCCAATACCCCGGCTGGCGCCGGTTACCAACACCACTTTGCCTGTGAAGTTCATAGCCTGGAGCGTCCTTATTTCTGCGGCAGCAGGTCTTGCTGCACCACGTCGGACACCTTGATGTCGCGCTGGATCATACCCAGCTTCTTATAGGTGTCAGCGGCTTTTTGCAGCGAGACCAGATCAAAGGTGCCCAAGCCTTTGGCATCGGTCAGGGGCGACACGCTGGAGGCGTTACGCAGCCGGATGATCTCGCGATTAATCGCGATATTTTTGCCATCAATGGCACGTTTGACCGCAAGTTCAGCTGCCTCGTCCGGGTTCTTCATCATCCAGCTGGCGCTGTCGCGGTAGGCCAGTAGGAAGCGCTTCAAGACGTCTTTTTGGGTCTGGTAGGTGTCCTCGGTGACCACGAAGAAGTCACTCGATACATTCAGATGATCGCTCACGTTAATCACATTGACCTCACCCAAACCCCGTTGCTTGCCGACTAGCAGGCCTGTGTCGGTGGCGGCTGTGGCATCTACCTGGCCCTGGATCAGGGGCGCGAAATTAAGCAGGCCGGTGACCACAATGGTGACATCGGTTTCTTTTAAGCCCGCTTGTTGCAGCAGCACCAGCAGGTTTTGCCGTGTGCCACTGGAGAGGCTGTAGACCCCAATTTTCTTGCCCTTGAGGTCAGCCGGTTTGGTGATGTTGCTGGCCTTAAGAGAGACCACATTGAAGACGTTCTGGGGGTAAATGTCATAGATGGCGCGCAGTTTCTCTCCTTTGTCTAGCGCCGCAAAAAATGAGCCGGGGTCGGTGAATGCTACCGTGGCTTGTCCGGTGAGCATGTTGCGAATGGCGTCGCCACCCCCCGCGCCGGGCAGGTAAGTCAGGCTCAAGTCCCTGGCCTTGAAAAAGCCCTTGTCTTCTTCCGTCAGCAAATGCGTGATTTCGGTGATGGGCTGGCTCCAGCCGGCCACCGTCACTTTGTCCAGGCCGGCGGCCAGACTGGTGCTTGGGGCCCAAAGTGAACTGAGGGTGACGACGCAGGCCGCCAGCAGCGTTGTTGAAAGAGATTTTTTCATTTTTTACCTTTAAGAACTTCTAAGATGTGATGCGCGCAGCATGCGCTCCAGCGTTAATGCCAGTTGATAAACCAGCCAGCCCAGCAGGGTGATGATCACGAGCACGGCGAACATGAGCGGGGTGTCCATCATGCTTTGTGCGGCAATGATGAGGGCGCCTAAGCCTTTGCTGCTGCCGATGAATTCGCCCACCACCGCCCCGACCAGTGCCAGCACGGCGGCGACACGAAAACCCGCCATGATGCCGGGCAGGCTGGCGGGAATTTTCAGGCGCAGCAAGGTTTGCAGGCGGCTGGCACCCAGCATTTTGAAGAGTTCGAGTTTTTGTGGGTTGACCTGCTGCAAGCTGGTCAAGGTGTTTTCCATTAGCGGGAAAAAGCAGATCAGCGCGGTGATGACCACCGTGGAGGTCATGCCAAAGCCAAACCAGACAATAAACAACGGGGCCAAAGCCAGCTTGGGTACCACCTGACTGACCACCACATAGGGCATCAGGAATTGCTGTAAAAATCTGGATTCAGCCATCAGTGTCCCGCCGACAAAGCCCAACAACGAGCCTAGCGCCAGGCCCAGAAATAACTCGGTGCTGGTGTGCAGCAGATGCGGCCAGAAGTAACCTGTGATGATGCCGGCCCACAGCGCCTCCAGAACTGCGCTGGGCGCTGGTAGCACCAGCGCAGACAGACGGGCACTGCGACAAAGCACTTCCCATGCCCCGATCAGCAGCAGAAAAAATCCCCAACGCAGCCAGTGGCTAACTTTCATGCCACACCGCCGTCCATGGCTCGGCGGACTTGGGCACACAAGGCGTTAAAGGGGGCCTCATAACGCAGCGCCTGCCGGCGGGGTCGGGGCAACAGGACCGGAATGTCGTTGGTGATCTGCCCCTGTGCCATCACCGCCACCCGGTCGGCCAGGTACACCGCCTCTTGCAGATCATGGGTAACAAACAACACACTGGTCTGGCCCAGCGCACACAGGCGCAGCAAGTCGTCCTGTAACTCTTCACGGGTGATGGCGTCCAGCGCAGCAAAGGGTTCATCGAGCAGCAGCAGTGAAGGCGCCAGCATCAGCGCCCGGGCCAGGGCAACCCGGCTTTGCTGGCCGCCGGAAAGGGCCTGGGGGTAACGGCCAGCGTAAGCCGACAAGCCCGTCAACGCCAGCAGCATTTCCGCACGCGCCAGGTCAGTCGGCTGGGGGGTGCGCTGCAGGCTGATGGGCAGCAACACGTTGTCCAGCACGGTGCGCCATTCCAGCAGCGTGGGCGATTGAAAGACAAAGCCCAACTGGCGGCCCGGCTGCACCACCGGTTGGCCGTCCAGCATGATTCCGCCCGAATGGGCTTGCAACAGACCAGCTGCCAGCTTCAAAAGTGTAGTCTTGCCGCAGCCGCTGCGCCCCACTAGGCAGTGAAACTCGCCGCGCGCTACTTTCCAGTCCACCTGTTGCACTACAGGGGCGTGGCCGAGGTAGTGGTAGCTTACCTGCTGAAGGTCCAAAAATGTCATGGCTGCTCTTTAGTCCACATAGGCGGCGAGCAATTCAGACGCGGCTTCGGCGCTTGCCTCGATATCCACCATCTGGGTCAGGTCCAGCAGGCTGAATCGCCCATCATGGTGCCAACCGGCCTCGGGTGCCGTCATCTGGCCGATAGCGCTGATACGGGTCACGCCGGCCTGACCCAGCCCTTCAGCCAAGGCAAACAGTTCGTGCGGCGCTGCGGCCACGCCCACCGTCTGCAGAAAAGCCCGGTGCGACGCCAGCAGCGGTAGCACCTGGGCCAAGTGCTCCACCGCGATCACCTGCACGCTGCGGTTGAGTGCGCTGAGCGACAGGGCTTGCAGCGCGTCATGGTAGACCACCGTCCAGCGACCGTCGCCCAGTACCACAGTGCTGCCGGGTTGCGCCAGGGCCTTGAATTCTTCAGCCTGTCGCCAGGCGGCCAAGCTTGTCGCTTCCTGTAGGTCGAGGGCACGTCGGGGGTATTTGGTTTCAAAGCAGGCCAGCTCATGCGCCAGGTAGCGGGTAAACACTTCCGGTGTGACCTTGCCACCGCGCGCTACATAAAAAATCTGGGGCGAGTAGCAGCCTTGCTGGTCGTAGCGCATCACGTCATAAGCCGCCTCCTTAGCCGTCTTCAGGGCTTTGCGGACGTCCAGCGCGCTGGCCGCAACCATGCCAAAACTGAGCTTGTGGCCAAAAGGCAAAAAACGCGTGCTGGCAGGCACCTGCTGGCGAATCTGAGCCAGCGTGGCGTTGCCGCCGTAGGCCAGCACCAGGTCGGCCTGCGCAAACGTGGTTCTTTCGCGCTCGGTGTCTCCGCCTTTCCACCACACCACGGCCAGGCAATCGGCTAGTTTGGGGTCTATTTCTGCCAACAGTTGGGCAAACCAGCCAGCCATCAAGGGCTCGGCACTGGCGACTTTTCCGATCGTGCCGGACTTCACCAGCAAGCCTGAAATCAGGCTCCACAGCGGCAGACCCGGCACATTGCCGGCCCACACATGCACGGCCAGATCCATACCAAAGGCTTTTGAAAACCCGCCTTTGGCGCGCGGTTGGAAGGCATCCAGCAGCAGCGGGTTGCCAAAGTCTTCCACCAGAAAACGCTGGAGCTGGGGCTGGCGAAATGTCTTCAAATAACCTGTCAAGCCAAGGCGAACCATGTCGTCGTCATAGCCCGTGACCCAGGGCAGCAGGCGGTCCATTTTTTGGCGGTAGGGGTCTTGGGGGTCGAGCAGCCGCGCAATCGCCTGATCAACAATCGCCACGATTTGCGTGACTGATAGGGTCTTTAAATACGACTGGCTCGCCATTTTGACCCGATGGGACAGGGCTACGGTTTGCGCCTCACTCAGCAGTGGCACGTTGACCTCCAGGGTGTCGCCGCGCCGCGTGAAGCATAGGGTTTGCCATTGAACCTCATGCGCCGGCAAGCCCGGCAGGTAGCCGGCGGTCTCTCGAACCGTTGTCATGGTCGGGCGGCGTTTAAGAATTCTTCAACCGCCAGCGAGCATCCTTTGGCCGCGCTGCCTTGCACCCGACCCAGCAACAAAAATCCGGCTTCAACGACAACGCCCACATCTTCTGTCAGGAGGGTCGTGACCGAGTTGAAGTTGCCCAGATCGCAGTGCGATAGAACGCCCTGCATGCCAGCTGGCACATCGTGGCCGCTCAACGGATCGACCACCCGTGTTTTGATCCAGTGGGGGCCGGACTTGACAGACGGAAGCGTGGCATTGCCCGCGTCATAAAACTGCGTGCTGAGTTCGGTCATGCCATACATGTTGATGCAGTCAGCGCAGTCTATGCCCAGGGCTGACGACAATTGGTTATAAAAGTCC
>JBLHZH010000071.1:0-8614 GCA_047629695.1 Rhodoferax sp. | reverse complement strand
CACCACACTGGCGATGGCTCCCTGGGTTTTGTGCTCGGCCAGGGCCGCAGTGATGTCAAGGTCAATCAGCGCATCACCGCACAGCACCAGCGTAGTTTCGTCAAAGAAGCCACCAAAGTCCTGAATGCGGCGCATGCCGCCGGCCGAGCCCATGGGGCGCGGCAACACATCGCCATGCTCGCGCACACCTTCGTAGGCATAACCAATTTGCACGCCCCAGCGGGCGCCGTCGCCAAAATAGCCTTCAATCTTGTGGTGGTGCCAGGCCACGTTGACCATGATCTCGGTAATACCGTGGCGCGCCAGATGCTCAATCAGGTATTCCATCACCGGCCGGCCCAGAATGGGCACCATGGGTTTGGGTAAATCGCGGGTCAGGGGTCGCACGCGGGTGCCCTGACCGGCGGCCAGAATCATGCCTTTAGCCATCGTGGTATCCGTTCTTGTTATTGAAAAAAGTTAAACAGGGGTGTAGCCGGTCGGGTTGTCACTTTGCCAGCGCCAGGTATCAAAGCACATGGCATCCAGCCCGCGTGTGGCCTGCCAGCCCAGCAGGGCCAGCGCGTTCGCCGGGTCCGCATAACAGGCTGCAATATCGCCGGCCCGCCGCGGCCCAACCTGATAGGGCACGGGCTGGCCGCTGGCGCGCTCAAAGGCACGCACCATGTCCAGCACGCTGTAGCCGGTGCCGGTGCCGAGGTTGGCTACCCAGCTGCCAGCCTGCTGTTGCAGTCGTTCCAGCGCCTTGAGGTGACCCAGCGCCAGGTCCACCACATGAATGTAGTCGCGCACCCCAGTGCCATCGGGGGTGGCGTAGTCGTCGCCCCACACGTTCAGGACGGCGCGGCGACCCAATGGCCACCTGCGCCACAAACGGCAACAGGTTGTTGGGCGTGCCCTGCGGGTCTTCGCCGATCAGGCCGCTGGCATGCGCGCCCACCGGGTTAAAGTAGCGCAGGATGCCCATGCGCCAGCTGGCGTCGCTGCGCTGCAGGTCGCGCAGCATCTCCTCAATAACCAGCTTGGTCTGACCGTAGGGGTTGGTAATGGAGAGCGGGTGGTCTTCGGTCAAAGGCAGGCGCTGCGGGTTGCCATAGACCGTGGCCGACGAGCTGAACACCAGCGTTTTCACATTGCAGGCGGCCATGGCCTCCTGCAGACGCAGCGTGCCCACCATGTTGTTGTCGTAATAGGCCAGTGGCTGCGCTACCGACTCACCGACCGCCTTGAGCCCGGCAAAGTGAATTACCGCCGTGGCAGCGCCCTGCACCCGCGTGGGTTTTTTACCGGTGATGCGCTCCACCCGCGCCAGCGCTTCGGGCTGGCTGTTGCAAAAGTTGTCAAACACCGTGACTTCATGGCCGGCGTTGAGCAACTCAACACAGGTGTGTGAACCAATGTAGTCGGCGCCGCCGGTGACCAGAATCGCGGTCATGGCGCGCAGGCGTCCAGAAAAGCAGCACCGGCGGCGTCTTTGGCGGACAGCTGAGGCGTGGCACCCCCCGCCAGCGCGGGCCAGGCAATGGCCAGTGTCGGGTCGTTCCAGGCAATGCAGCGCTCATGCTCGGGGGCGTAGTAGTCGGTGGTTTTGTACAAAAACTCGGCGGTGTCGGACAGCACCATAAAACCGTGCGCCAGACCTGGCGGCACCCATAGCTGGCGCTGGTTGTCACCCGATAAAATCTCGCCCACCCACTGGCCAAAGGTGGGTGAGCCAGGCCGGATGTCGACTGCCACGTCAAACACCTCGCCCTGCGTGACCCGCACCAGTTTGCCCTGAGGCTGTTGCACTTGGTAGTGCAGGCCGCGCAACACGCCTTGGGCCGACTTAGAGTGGTTGTCCTGCACAAACGACAGGTCCAGCCCGGTGGCCAGGTTAAAGGCGCGCTGGTTAAAACTCTCGTAAAAAAAGCCCCGGCTGTCGCCAAATAATTGGGGCTTGATCAGCAACACATCGGCAATGGTGGTGGGTGTGACCTGCATATCAATACACCTTCTCGGTGAGCAGGCGCAGCAGGTATTGGCCGTAACCCGACTTGGCCAGCGGCGCGGCCAGCTTTTGCAGCTGGGCGTCGTCTATCCAGCCGTGGCGCCAGACAATTTCTTCGGGTGCGGCTACTTTGAGGCCCTGGCGTTTTTCGATGGTGTAAATAAACTGGCTGGCCTCCAGCATCGACTCATGCGTGCCGGTGTCCAGCCAGGCATAACCTCGGCCCATGGTTTGAACATCCAGCAAACCCTGCTCCAGGTACATGCGGTTCAGGTCGGTTATTTCCAACTCGCCGCGAGCTGAGGGCTTGACCTGTTTGGCCATCTCTACCACCGCGTTGTCGTAAAAATACAGGCCGGTCACGGCGTAGCGCGACTGCGGCTTGGCCGGCTTTTCTTCCAAGCTGATGGCGCGGCCGTTGGCGTCAAACGCCACCACACCATAACGCTCGGGATCTTGCACCGCATAGGCAAACACGGTGGCGCCGGTGATTTGCTGGTTGGCACTGGCCAGCAGGCCGGCCAGGTCGTGACCGTAAAAAATGTTGTCGCCCAGCACCAGCGCGCTGGGGGCGCCGTCCAGAAACTGCTCGCCAATCAAAAAGGCCTGGGCCAGCCCATCGGGGGAGGGCTGCACCGCATAGGTAATTCGCATGCCCCACTGGCTGCCATCACCCAGCAGCTGGGTAAAACGCGGCGTGTCTTGCGGGGTCGAGATCACCAGCACCTCGCGAATGCCGGCCAGCAGCAGCACGCTCAAGGGGTAATAAATCATCGGCTTGTCGTAAATCGGCAGCAACTGTTTGCTGACGACTTGCGTGGCCGGGTAAAGCCGGGTGCCGGAGCCGCCGGCCAAAATAATGCCCTTGCGCTTTTTCGCCAGCAGGGCGGACGGGGTTGCGGTGCTTGTCGCGGTGGTTGTCATGGTTATTGTTTCCCTGTAATTTCTGTGAGCATGCGTGCCACGCCCTGTTGCCAGTGCGGCAACGTCAGGTCAAACGCCGTTTGCAGGCGCTGCGTGTCCAAGCGTGAGTTCAAGGGCCGTTGTGCCGGTGTTGGGTAGCTGGCGGTGCTGGTGGGCGCTACTTGTGCGGGCCCGGCCTTGAGGCGCCAGCCCAGCGCCAGGGCCTGCGCCAGCACATAGCGTGCGTAGCCGTGCCAGCTGGTCTCGCCACTGGCAACGCAGTGGTACAGGCCGGCCAGCTCAGACTGTTTTTGCACGCTGCGCAGCGCATGGGCGGTCACGTCGGCCAGTAACTCGGCGGAGGTGGGGGCGCCCCACTGGTCGTCAATGACGCTCAGTGACTCGCGCTCGCCGGCCAGGCGCAGCATGGTTTTGGCAAAGTTGCCCCCGCGTGCGCCATAAACCCAGCTGGTGCGAAAAATCAGATGTTGGGGGTTGGCGGCGGCCACCAGTTGCTCGCCTTCCAGCTTGGTGCGGCCATACACGCTTAAAGGCCCGGTGGCATCCGACTCGCGCCAGGGCTGCTGGCCGCTGCCGTCAAACACATAGTCGGTAGAGTAATGCACCAGCCAGGCACCCAAGCGGGCCGCCTCGGTGGCGAGCACAGCGGGTGCCAGCGCATTCAGGGTGCGCGCCAACTCGGGCTCTGACTCGGCATTGTCGACCGCCGTGTGGGCGGCGGCGTTGACGATGATGTCGGGTTGAACCCGTTGCACGGTAGCGGCCAGACCGCTCAGGTCGGCCAGGTCGCCACACAGCTGCGCCGGGTTGCGGCTGGCGTCTCGCCCCAGCGCTACCAACTCACCCAGCACACTCAAAGACCGTTGCAGCTCCCAGCCCACTTGGCCGTTACTGCCTAACAGCAGGATCTTCATACGCTGGCTTCCGTGCCGTACTGCTGGGCCACCCAGTCGCGGTAGTTGCCGCTTTGCACCTGGGCCACCCAGTCCGGGTGGGCCAAGTACCACTGTACGGTTTTGCGAATACCAGTGTCAAAAGTCTCGGCCGGCTTCCAGCCCAACTCTTGCTCCAGCTTGCGCGCATCAATGGCGTAACGGCGGTCGTGGCCGGGCCGGTCGGTGACATAGCTGATCTGCTCTTGGTAGGCTTTGCCATCGGCCCGGGGCTTGAGTTCGTCCAGCAGGGCGCACACGGTGTGCACGATATCGAGGTTGGGTTTTTCGTTCCAGCCACCAATGTTGTAGACCTCACCCAGACGACCGGCCTCCAGTACACGACGGATGGCGCTGCAGTGGTCGCTTACATACAACCAGTCACGAATCTGCTGGCCATCGCCGTAAACCGGCAGTGGCAGCGACGCCTGCGCGTTGACAATCATCAGCGGAATGAGCTTCTCGGGAAAGTGAAACGGCCCGTAATTGTTGGAGCAATTGGTGGTGAGCACCGGCAAACCATAGGTGTGGTGGTAGGCCCGCACCAGGTGGTCGCTGGCGGCCTTGCTGGCCGAATAGGGGCTGTTGGGCTCGTAGCGGTGGATCTCGGTAAAGGCCGGCTCGGTCTTGGCCAGCGAGCCATAGACCTCGTCGGTTGACACATGCAGCAGCCGAAAAGCCGCCTTGGCCGGCGCAGCCAGCCCGCCCCAGTAAGCGCGCACCGCTTCCAGTAAATGAAAGGTGCCCACAATATTGGTCTGAATAAACTCGCCCGGCCCGCTGATAGAGCGGTCCACATGGCTCTCGGCGGCAAAGTTAAGCAGCGCACGCGGCTGGTGCTGCGCCAGCAAGGCCGCCACCAGCGCGTCGTCGCCAATGTCGCCCTGCACAAACACATGGCGCGGGTCACCCGCCAGGGAGGCCAGGTTGTGCAAATTGCCCGCGTAAGTGAGCTTGTCCAGGTTGATGACGGTCTCGTCGCTCTGGGCCAGCCAGTCGAGTACAAAGTTGCTACCAATAAAGCCGGCACCGCCGGTGACGAGGATGGTCATGTAGTGGGTTCCCTTAAGCTCGATTTTTTGATCTGCCTGATTGTAAATATTCCAATTCGCTGGAGAGCAGGAAGGTAGATCGCCTGTCAATATAGTCTCACGCGGCGCCAGCATATTGTTCCCAGCGAACGCTTCTTTGTAGCTAAAACGACATTTACACGTCACGCCTCCACCGATGAACAATGGGGTCCGAATGACGACCACCCTGCTGCCACCTTGTGGTGTCGCTCTGGAGGGGGCAAAGAATATTTTTCAATGCATGGCTGTGAATGGTCCGCATGGGCGCCGCATGGCGCGATCTGCCCGAGCGGTTTGGTATATGAAGTGTGGTGTATTAGCGCTGCGCCTACTGAGACGATAGGAGCTATTTTGAACACGTTTTTTAAGGGGTACAGCAATCCGGCCTGCTGCAAGACTTGGCCGTTGGCATCACGCATAGCGGACTCAGCACCAAGTTCACGTCGTCTGCACCACCTTAAAAAGTCTGCCAAGTTTTTTATTGATTCTGGGCCAGCGCCATGACGCTAAAGTGGAGCCCGAGCTGCCCAATGGATTGATGACCATGCCACCGCTTGTATCCCCTTTGACCAACTTGACGCATAGTATCTGAGCTATGTATCCATCGCAGGCGTCATGATGTGGCTTTACTAAACTTTTCGAATACGGCTTAATTTCGATCAGAATCGAGCCGGTCAGCATGGGCTTCCCCTATAAAAGGTCGGCTACCCATTTGGCTGTCATTCTTTAGCCCAATACAAGCCTAAATAGAGAGCGAGACGCACCATGACAATTCACAACTTGTACCAGCAAAAACGCGGCATCGCCGAAGATGCCATCAACCTGATTCAAAACGGGGACTTCATCATCGTGCCGACTGGCGTCGGTGAGCCGCCGACGTTGCTGACGGCGCTGTCCGAGCAGCGGCGCCGCTTTCGGGATGTCAAGGTGGGGCAGATTCTGGCCGTGCGTAAATATGGCTACCTGGACCCCGAGACGGTGGAGCATGTGCGTCATGTGGCGTTTTTCTTTGGCGCCGCCAGCCGGCTGGGCGGACGTGAGGGCTGGATTGACTTTATTCCCAGCTATTTCTCCGAGATGCCGAGCTTGATCCAGCGCGGCCACATGGCCGCTGATGTGGTGCTGTCAATGGCTTCGCCGATGGACGCGTACGGTTACTTTTCGCTCAGCCTGGGGGCCGACTACACCATGGCGGCTGTGGCGCGCGCGCGCGCTGTGGTGCTGGAGGTCAACCCCAATGTACCTTTTGCCAATGGCAATTGCCATGTGCACATCTCACAGGTGACCTGCCTTATTGAAAGCAATGAGCCGGTGATGGAGGTGGGCTTGCCTGCCATCGGCCCGGTGCAGGAGGCGATTGGCAAGTATGTGGCCGACATGATCGATGACGGTGCCACGCTGCAGATTGGCTATGGCGGCATTCCGGACGCGGTGGTCATGCAGCTCACCCATAAACACGATCTGGGGATTCACACCGAGATGATTGGCGACGGCATTTTGACGCTGATTGAGAGTGGCGCTATCACCAACCGCAAGAAGTCTTATTTGCCGGGCAAGATGGTCGCCACTTTTGCGCTGGGCTCGAAAAAGCTTTACCAGTTTATGGACCGCAACCCGGCGCTTGAAATTCACCCGGTGGACTTCACCAACGACCCGTATCTGGCGTCTAAAAACGACCGGTTGATGACGATTAACGCCACTTTGCAGATTGACCTGCTGGGTCAGTGCGGCTCGGAGAGTCTGGGCCATTTGCCTTACTCGGGGACCGGGGGGCAGACTGATTTTGTGCGTGCGGCGAATCGATCGAACGGTGGGAAGGCCTTTATTGTGCTGCCGTCCACGGCGAAAGACG
Organism: Rhodoferax sp.; assembly: GCA_047629695.1. Classification (GTDB taxonomy): domain Bacteria; phylum Pseudomonadota; class Gammaproteobacteria; order Burkholderiales; family Burkholderiaceae_C; genus Rhodoferax. Next base: position 1,846 of record JBLHZH010000071.1, on the reverse strand, counting down.
ACAGCATTTCGCGCATTGTGCCGACGCTTGCGCCGGGGGCGCATGTGAGTACTAGCAAGAACGACATTAATTATGTGGTGACTGAGTTTGGGGTAGCCCAGTTGCGTGGTAAGTCAGCCAAGCAGCGCAGCCAGGAAATGATCGCCATCGCCCACCCTGATTTCCGTGCCGAATTGACCGAAACAGCCCGCCAGATGCACTTGATCTAGTCGTCTTTGCGATGCCCTAATTTCGTCTTTGCGAGTGCAGCGCGACAATCCAGGGTTCATGGACTGCCGCGGCTTGTGGCTTCGTAGAGGCGATAAGTCTGCGGTTGATTTTTATGCGTTTAACCGCCTGAGTCCAACGTGGAGGTGGCGTGCTGGTCCTGGCCAAGGATTTCGGCCAGCTGTGGCAGTGCCAGTTTGAGCGCCGCCTTCAGGGTGTGCGGCGGGTTGATGATGAACATGCCACTGGCCGGCAGGCCGGGACGCACTACATCGCCCGCCTCGTCGGAGGTGAGCTTGCTGGACTTGATGGTTAGTGTGGCGTTTAACCAGCTTTTGCCAGCCTTGGTGGCCAGCGTCTTGAGTTTGCGCGGCACGTCATGGGCCTCAGGGCGCGGAATCAGCGGGTACCAGATGGCATAGGTGCCGGTGGCAAAGCGGGTCAGCGCGTCAGCCACAGTAGCGACCACGCGGGCGTAGTCGGTTTTGATTTCGTAGCTGGGGTCACTCAGCACCAGCGCGCGGCGTGCCGGCGGTGGTAAAAATTTCTTGATACCTTCAAAGCCGTCTTCACGCAGTACGGCGACCTGGCGGCCGGCTTCTAACTGGGCAATGTTGGCGCTCAGAGTTTTGACGTCGGTCGGGTGAATCTCAAAAACCTTGAGTTTGTCGCGATCGCCCAGCAGGCGCTGAATGATAAAAGGCGAGCCGGGGTAGACCTTGTGGCTGCCTTTGTTGTTGAAGCTGGCGACCAGTTCAACATAGTCCTGCAGGATGGGGGCGAGCGGCTTGGTTGAGGCCAGGAGCTTTAAAAACCCATTGGCAGCTTCGCCGCTGGTGGCGGCATATTCGCCGTCTAAGCGGTACAGGCCCGCCCCGGCGTGGGTGTCAAAGACGGTCAGGGCCGTGTCTTTTTGCAGCAGATGGCGCAGCATGGCAACCAGAACCGTGTGTTTGAGGACATCGGCATGGTTGCCGGCATGGAAGGCGTGGCGGTAACTAAACATACATAAATTTTAACCGCCTTGCGGCATATCTTTGTATAATCTTGGGCTTCGCAGCGCTTTTGTGGCTCCGCGGCGAAGCTTGCCCCCACCTAAGAGATTCCCGCTAGAGGAACGCCGACCGTGGAAAAGAGCCGTAAGGATGCCAACCCCTTAGGTTGGACAAACCCTTCTTAAAAGAGAAATCTCATGACCAAAACTTTCAGCGCCAAATCCGCTGACGTGGTGCACGAGTGGTTTGTGGTTGACGCGACCGATAAGGTCCTCGGACGAGTAGCCAGCGAAGTTGCTCTCCGTTTACGCGGCAAACACAAGGCCATTTACACGCCTCACGTCGATACAGGTGACTTCATCATCGTTATCAACACAGCCCAACTGCGTGTGACTGGTGCCAAGCCAATCGACAAAGTGTATTACAGTCACTCAGGCTACCCAGGCGGCATTTCCGCCATCAACTTCCGTGACATGCAAGCCAAATTTCCCGGCCGCGCTTTGGAAAAAGCCGTTAAAGGGATGTTGCCTAAAGGCCCGTTGGGCTATGCCATGATTAAGAAGCTCAAGGTTTATGGGGGTGCTGAGCATCCTCATACCGCCCAGCAGCCTAAAGTGTTGGACATTGCCGGCATTTCTGGCGAT
>JBLHZH010000070.1:0-8713 GCA_047629695.1 Rhodoferax sp. | reverse complement strand
TCACTATGGCATGGCGTTGCGCGTTGGATTTTGTGACGACGGTCAGCAATTTGCGCGGGCGTGACTGCGCCAGCTTGACGGCAAACCGCATGATGCGCTCGACGCTGGCGCGCGTCATCATCGACAGGTCGGTGGCCGCTTTGATTGGATGATCTTGGTGGACCCGGCTGCCGAGGCCGGAGTATTCGCCTTCTGAGTTCTCGCGCACGATGACCCATTCCCGTTGCTCGGGGGGGGCTGCGCTTGAGCGGACCGTCGATGCCGGGCAGGATACGGGCCGGGCGCACATTGGCGTACTGATCAAAACCTTGGCAAATTTTGAGACGCAGCCCCCAGAGCGTGATGTGGTCCGGAATATGCGGGTCGCCAGCGGAGCCGAACAGAATCGCGTCCTTGTGGCGCAGCGCGTCCAGACCGTCTTGGGGCATCATCTCTCCATAGGCTTAGTACCAGTCGCCATCCCAACCGAAATTCTCGAAATCGAATTGAAAGTGGTTGCTGGCTACGACCAGGGCTGCTAGCACGGTCTGGCCCGCAGGCACGACTTTCTTGCCAATACCGTCGCCCGAAACACAGGCTATTTTGTACGTTTTCATGGGCGTGACCTGTGAAATGAAAATTGTTAGGAGAACTACTCTAACGCTTAAAAAGCATATTTTTCGGTCACAAGGCAACACCATTTTTACTTTGAGTTAACAAGGCCCGGCGCCTGCGAGTGCCCCTGAGTTGATGCCCCTCAATGGCATGGGTATCTGCCAAGTCGCATGTCAAACTAGGGCGGCGGCCCGTGCCTTGTCGGCCTCGGTGGTAAAAGCATCAGCAAAAAAGGCCTCTTCCGGCAAGCCGGCCTGCGTGGTGTAGGCGCTGCGGGCGGTGTCGATCACGATTGGGGCGCCGCAGGCATAGACTTGGTAACCCGATAGATCAGGCAGGTCGTCCAGCACGGCCTGGTGGACAAAGCCGGTGCGCCCGCGCCACTCGTCTTCGGGCAGGGCGTTCGAGACCACTGGCACATAGCGCAGATTCGGCATCTCGGCAATTTTCTGCTGGATCCAGTCATCCATATACAAATCGACCGGGCGCCGGCCGCCCCAGTACAGGGTGGTGGGGCGCGTTATGCCCTTGAACTGCATGTGCTCAAGAATCGCCTTGATCGGGGCAAAACCGGTGCCGGAGGCCAGCAGCACGATGGGTTTATCGTTGTCTTCGCGCAGATAAAAGCTGCCGTAAGGGCCTTCAATGCGCATGATGTCCTTTTCCTTCAAGGTGCTGAACACGGTGTCGGTAAAGAGACCGCCCGGCGTGTGGCGGATGTGTAACTCCAGCCCGCCGCTGGCGGCCAGTTGTTGGGGCGAGTTGGCCATAGAGTAACTGCGCCGCATGCCATCGCGCAGAATGAACTCGACGTACTGGCCCGCATGGTAAGCAAAACCGTTGTTGGCTGGGAGTTGCAGGGTCAGCAGCATCACGTCTGGCGTTCTTTTTTCTAGCAGGCTCACGCGGCTGGGCATTTTCTTGATGGGAAAAGCATCAGCTTGCGTCACCTGGCGTGACTCCAGCACCAGGTCGCTGTGGGCGACGCCGCAACAAGTGAGAATAAAGCCATTTTTTTCTTCTTCGTCACTCAGGGCTTTGCTCTGGTGTGGTCCGTGCACGACGGTACCTTCGAGTTTCTTGCATTTGCAGGAGCCGCAGGCCCCATCTTTGCAGCCATAAGGCATGCCAATGCCGGCGCGCATGCCGGCGATCAGAATGGGTTCATCGGGTTGGGCGGTAAATGAGCGCCCGCTGGGTAGTACGCTGATTTGGAAACTGGGGGGGGTGGTGTCGCTGAGCGTCATGATGGCTGTATCCTTGGCAATATTTGCACTTTTATAAGCCTCTGATTTTGCCTTCAATCCAAAGCCCTTGTCCCTTGTTGTACGCCACCCGCCCGGGCGCTCTGCCAGCCCGCTTTCGTCGTCAACGTATTTTGATCGTCGGTTGCGGCGATGTCGGCCTGCGGGTGGCCCAGGCCCTGCCCGGGCGTGTGCGCCTGCTGGCGCTGACCTCCAGCGTGGAGCGGGTTGCGCCGCTGCGCGCGCTGGGCATTACGCCGTTGCTGGGTAATCTGGATGCGCCGGCCACACTGCGCCGGCTCGCCGGTCTGGCCCACCGGGTGCTGCATCTGGCACCGCCGCCAGGCGAGGGTCGGGCCGATACGCGGACCCGGGCGCTGACCCGGGCGCTGCGCCGGCGCAGCTTGCCGCAGGCGCTGGTGTATGGCTCGACCAGCGGTGTTTATGGCGACTGCCAGGGCGAGGTGGTGAATGAAACCCGGGCCACCCATGCCGATTCAGCCCGTGCTGGCCGGCGTGTGGATGCGGAGAAAACGGTGCGTTTTTATGGCCGTTCGACCTCGGTGCACAGCAGCATCTTACGTATTCCCGGTATTTATGCGCCAGACCGCCCGGGCGGTACGCCCCGTCCGCGTCTGGAGAAAGGTACGCCTGTGTTGCAGGCCAGTGAAGATGTTTATACCAACCATATTCATGCTGACGACCTGGCCCGCGCCTGCCTGGCTGCCCTGTGGCGCGGCCGGCCCCAGCGCATTTACAACGTGAACGACGATACCAGCCTGAAGATGGGCGACTACTTTGACTTGGCGGCTGAGCTGTATGGTCTGCCCCGCCCACCCCGCATCTCACGCGCCGTGGCTAACGTGCAGTTGCCATTGCTGCAGCTGAGTTTCATGCGCGAGTCGCGCCGCATGGACAACAGCCGACTGAAGCAGGAGTTGCACCTGTCACTGCGCTACCCGACGGTTGACATGGGTCTGGGTGGCGTGGCCACGGTTGGCACCAAGTTGGGGTGATTAGGGGAGAACTTTTGGCATAACACTTGCGTTAGCGAAAGGGCATCCTGCAAAATCGTAATGACCCAAAGGTGACTTCATGACCCTGAATTTGCTGCCGTTCAACGGCACCCGACTGCCCTCCACCCTCGCCTTGGCTGTGGCACTGACCCTCTCTGGTGGTGCCGCATTGGCGCAAGAAAAAGTGTTGCGCATCGCCATGACAGCGGCTGATATTCCCCGCACCCTGGGCCAGCCTGACCAGGGCTTTGAAGGTAACCGTTTTACTGGTATCCCGATTTACGATTCACTCACGCAGTGGGATCTATCCAAGGCAGACGCCCCCAGTGTGTTGATTCCAGGACTGGCTCTGAGCTGGGCGGTTAATGACAAAGACAAGACCAAGTGGTTGTTCAAGCTGCGCTCCGGTGTCAAGTTCCATGACGGCTCGACTTTCAACGCGGACGCCGTGGTCTGGAATGTACGTAAGGTACTGGACAAGGATGCACCCCATTTTGACCCCAGCCAAGTCGGCGTGACAGCCTCGCGTATGCCGACCTTGGTGTCGGCGCGCAAGGTGGACGACATGACGGTGGAACTCACCACCAGCGAGCCGGACTCTTTTCTACCGATTAATCTCTCGAACCTGTTCATGGCGTCACCGGCCCACTGGGATGCCAAGTTCAAGGCGGTACCGGCCAGCGTGACGGCAGAAGCCGAGCGCTCGAAGGCGGCGTGGACTGCGTTTGCCGCTGATCCGGCGGGCTCAGGCCCGTTTCGGGTGACCCGCTTTGTGGCTCGTGAACGGCTGGAACTGGCCGCCAACAAAACCTACTGGGATGCCAAACGCGTACCCAAAATTGATAAAGTGGTGATGTTGCCGATGCCCGAGGCGAACGCGCGCACAGCGGCGTTGCTGGGCGGCCAGGTGGATTGGATCGAGGCGCCCGCGCCCGATGCCATGCCCCAAATTACGCAGCGTGGTTTTAAAATTTATGCTAACGCACAGCCCCATGTGTGGCCTTGGCAACTGTCGTTTGTGGAGGGCTCGCCATGGCTCGATAAGCGAGTGCGCCAGGCTGCCAACCTGTGTATAGACCGCAGTGGTTTGAAGCACTTGCTGGGCGACATGATGGCCGAGCCCAAAGGGACGGTGCCGCCCGGCCACCCATGGTGGGGCAACCCCAAGTTCGACATCAAATACGATGTGAAGGCAGCGCAGGCGCTGATGACACAAGCTGGCTTTTCAGCCGCTAAACCGGTTAAGGTGAAGGTGCAGATTTCGGCCTCAGGCTCGGGCCAGATGCAACCGCTGCCCATGAACGAGTTTATGCAACAGTCGCTCAAGGCCTGCTACTTTGATGTGCAGCTCGACGTGCTTGAGTGGAATACCCTGTTTACCAACTGGCGCAAGGGTGCGAAAGATCCGACTGCCAATGGGGCCAACGCGATCAACGTGAGCTTTGCAGCAATGGATCCGTTCTTTGCGATGGTGCGTTTTGTCAGCACCAAGGCCTTTCCGCCGGTGTCTAACAACTGGGGCTATTACGGCAACCCGGAGATCGATAAGCTGGTGTCTGATGCCCGCACCAGTTTCGATGGCAAGGCGCGGGATGCGGCACTTGCCAAACTGCATGCGCATATTGTGGAAGACGCGCCTTTTGTCTGGGTAGCGCATGACGTCGGCCCGCGCGCGATGTCGGCCAAGGTCAAAAATGTCGTGCAACCCAAGAGTTGGTTTATTGATATCGCCACCATGACGATGGACTAAGCCCGGGCATGCTCAGCTATCTGTTGCGTCGTATTCTCTATGCCCTGCCGATTATGCTGGGCGTCGCCCTGGTGTGTTTTGCGCTGGTGCACCTGGCCCCCGGCGACCCGCTGGTGTCGATTCTGCCGCCTGATGCTTCGGTAGAACTGCAGGCCCAGTTGCGCGAACTCTATGGCTTTAACCGCTCGCTGCCGGAGCAGTTTGCGCTCTGGGTCTGGCGTGCGTTGCAGGGCGATCTGGGGGTGTCGATTGCGAGTAACCGGCCAGTTGCCGGGGAGGTGCTGACGGCCGTGGCCAACACGCTGCGGCTGGCAGTGGTGGCCACTTTTATCGGCTTTGTGCTGGGCAGTTTCTTTGGTTTTGTGGCGGGTTATTTTCGCAATTCCTGGCTCGATCGCTTCGCCTCAATGCTGTCGGTACTGGGGGTCAGCGTGCCCCACTACTGGCTGGGCATGGTGATGGTAATTGTGTTCTCGTCGCAACTCATGTGGCTACCGGGCACCGGCGCCGGTCCGGGCGGCTCCAGCGACTGGGCCTGGGATTGGGCGCATCTGCAGTTTCTGGTGTTGCCAGCGCTCACCATGTCGGTGATTCCGATGGGTATCATTGCCCGCACGGTGCGTGCGCTGGTGGCCGATATTCTGGATCAGGAGTTCATCGTCGGCCTGCGCGCCAAGGGCCTCACGCATTTTGGCGTGTTCCGTCACATGGTGAAGAATGCGGCGCCGACTGCGCTGGCTGTGATGGGCCTGCAGCTGGGGTATCTGTTGGGCGGTTCGATCCTGATTGAGACAGTTTTCTCTTGGCCTGGCACTGGTTTTTTGCTGAATTCAGCCATTTTTCAGCGTGATCTGCCGCTGCTACAGGGCACAATTCTTGTGCTGGCACTGTTCTTTGTGGTGCTCAATTTGCTGGTGGATGTGCTGCAAACGCTGCTTGACCCCCGCATTGCACGTTCATGAGGTCAACACCCATATGACGACTTTGACGATTCCTGCTGCGCCACCGGTCCAGCTGGCGGTACCTTTGCCGCAACAACGCTCACGCGGCTACTGGGCCGGTGCGGCTGTACGCTTCACGCGCGACCCGGTGGCGCTTAGTGCCGCACTGGTGGTTTTTCTGCTTTTGTGCATGGCCGTCCTGGGTCCTTGGCTGGTGCCGGCAGACCCTTACGCTGCGTCCATTTTTAACCGCCTCAAACCCATCGGCACCGAAGGCTATTTGTTGGGCAGCGACGAGTTGGGGCGCGACATGTTGTCGCGTCTGATCGTAGGCGCCCGCCTGTCGCTGTTTGTTGGCATCACGCCAGTTATTTTTGCTTTTGCCATTGGCTCGGTGATTGGTATCGTGGCCGGCTATGCAGGCGGCTGGACCAACACGGTGATCATGCGCACCATTGATGTGTTTTATGCGTTCCCCTCGGTGCTGCTGGCGATTGCCCTGTCGGGGGTGCTGGGGGCGGGCATTGTCAATTCCCTGATCTCACTCACCATTGTCTTTATTCCACAAATCGCCCGAGTCGCTGAGAGCGTGACCACCCAAGTGCGTGGGCGTGATTATGTGGACGCGGCACGTGCTTCGGGCGCCCATGCTTTCACTATTATTCGGGTTCATGTGCTGGGCAATGTGCTAGGACCGATTTTTGTCTATGCCACCAGCCTGATTGCTGTCTCCATGATTCTGGCTTCGGGTCTTTCCTTTCTGGGTTTGGGTGTGAAGCCACCGGAGCCGGAGTGGGGGCTGATGCTCAATACCTTGCGCACCGCCATCTACGTTCAGCCCTGGGTGGCGGCTCTGCCGGGCGTGATGATTTTTATTACCTCCATCTCGTTCAACATCCTGTCTGACGGACTGCGTTCAGCGATGGATAACAAGGGCTAAAGCATGGATGGCTTCTCTGATATTGGTGGCCCGGCACAGCCGATGCTGACCATTCAAGGTCTGCAAAAACATTTTGCACTCAAAAAAGATGCCTTTGGTCGGGGCGGTGGTGTGGTGCGGGCGGTCGATGGCGTTGACTTTGATGTTTTCAAGGGTGAGACGCTGGGCATTGTGGGTGAATCGGGTTGTGGCAAGTCGACTACGGCGCGTTTGTTGATGCAGCTGATTACACCGACTGCGGGCGAGGTCTACTTTGATGGTCGCACCGTGGGCGGGCGCGACCTGCCGTTGAAAGAGTTTCGCCGCCAGGTGCAAATGGTGTTTCAGGACAGCTATGCCTCCTTGAATCCGCGTCTGACGATTGAAGATTCGGTCGCCTTCGGGCCGCAGGTGCATGGCGTGTCACGCAAGGAGGCGGTTGGTCGGGCCCATGATTTGCTGGCCCGCGTCGGGCTGTCGCCACAGCGTTTTGCCGAGCGCTACCCGCATGAGTTGTCGGGTGGTCAGCGCCAGCGCGTGAACATTGCACGGGCGCTGGCCCTGCAGCCGCGTATGGTGATACTAGACGAGGCAGTGTCGGCGCTGGATAAGTCGGTTGAAGCGCAGGTGCTCAACTTGCTGCTGGACCTGAAAAGCGAGTTTGGCCTGACCTATGTGTTCATCAGTCACGACCTCAATGTGGTGCGCTACATGAGCGACCGCGTAATGGTGATGTACCTCGGGCAGGTCGCCGAAATCGGCCCGTCAGAGGCGCTTTACGAGTCGCCGGCCCACCCCTACACAAGGGCGTTGTTGTCGTCGATGCCGTCCATGGACCCGGACCATCGCACCGAGGAGGCGACTCTGGCGGGCGATCCGCCGAACCCCATCAACCCGCCCTCGGGCTGCCGCTTTCACCCGCGCTGTGCGCAGGCTGCGCCGGTCTGCAGCCAGCATGTGCCGGCGCCGGTCGCCGCTGGCGCATCGCAAGGCGTGAGTTGCCTGATGGCCGAGCCCGGCAAAGGTCACCCGCTGGCGTCCGCACTGCTGCGCCGCGCTTGAGCCGTTGTTGTTTATGTCTTCTACCGGGTCCCCTATGTCTGTTACGCCTTTAACACCCCCTGCGCCCGAGCCCATGGTGCGCCTGCGTGACCTCAGCGTCACCTTTATTGGGGGTCGTAAACCGGTGCAGGCCGTCAGTGGTGTCAGTCTGGAGGTGCAGCGCGGCGAGGTTGTGGCCCTGATTGGTGAGTCGGGTTCGGGTAAAAGCGTGACCCTGCGCAGTTTGCTGCGCCTGCACCCCGAGCAGCGCACGCGCATGAGCGGTCAGGTTCAGGTGGCCGGGCAAGACGTGCTGGCCCTGTCACAGCGCGAACTGGTGGACTTCCGCGGCAAAGTGGCGTCGATGATTTTTCAGGAACCCCTGCTGGCGATGGACCCGGTTTATACCGTGGGTGCGCAGATTGTCGAGGCCATTCTGCGCCACGAGCCGGTGTCGCCAGCCGAAGCCCGGCAACGCGCCCTCGATTTGTTTGAGCGTGTGCGCATACCCAGCCCCGAGTTGCGGCTGCAAGCCTATCCGCACGAAATGTCGGGCGGCATGCGCCAGCGCGCCATGATTGCGTTGGCGCTGGCCTGTCGACCGCAGATTTTGTTGGCCGACGAGCCCACCACGGCGCTGGATGCCACCGTACAAATCCAGATTCTGCTGCTGTTGCGCGAACTGCAGCGCGATCTCGGCCTCTCGGTGGTGTTTGTGACGCATGACATTGGTGCTGCCGTCGAGGTAGCCGATCGCATTGCTGTGATGTATGGTGGGCGTATTGTGGAGGAGGGTACGGTGCGCGAGTTGATTCGCACGCCGCGCCACCCCTATACGCTGGCGCTGCTCAAGAGCCGTGCCCATGGCGCGATGGTCCGTGGCAGGCGACTGGAGACCATCGGCGGTACCCCGCCCGATCTCTCGGCATTGCCGCCGGGGTGTGCTTTTGCCGAACGGTGTTCTTTGGCCACTGAGGCCTGCTGTGCAGCGCAACCCGCTGTGGTTGAATTTTCCCCTGGCCACCGGGCACGTTGTATTCATACACGTCTGGTTGCCGATGCGACTGCCGTACCCGCCGCCTAATCCCCTGACCTACAGAGAAAGCCCCCCTATGCCTTTATTCGACCCTGTCCACGCTTTTGTTCCCTATCCTGTTGTTGCTGTGCCTTGCGCTAGCACCGGCCCGCTGGCCGGACTCAGCTTTGGC
>JBLHZH010000069.1:0-8739 GCA_047629695.1 Rhodoferax sp. | reverse complement strand
TAATGGGCGTGTTGAAGCGGGCTTGCACGATGCCCACAGTGAGCGAGTTGCCGTTCAGGCGACTGTCTGCGTTGTGGAGTACGCCTTGGTTTGCGCCAATCATGGTGTGTCCTTGCTTCTTATTGGTTGACGTAACCGACGGTTTCCAGACCGTAGCCGGTCATGCTGGGCATGCGGCGCGGGTTGCCCATCAGGTTCATTTTGTGGACGCCGCATTCGCGCAGAATCTGGGCCCCGATGCCGTAGGTGCGCAAGTCCAGCCGGTCCCGTTCCGGACCATGGCTGGCGCGGGCCGTGCCCTCAAACTGGGCCAGCAGCTGGTCGGCGCTTTCGCCGCAGTTCAGCAATACCATCACGCCTTTGCCTTCAGCAGCGATGCGCGCTAGGCTGGCATCCAGCGTCCAGGAATGCATGGTGCGACCCACCTCGAGCGCATCCAGCAGGGACATCGGCTCGTGGACGCGGGCCATTACGGTATCACCGGCAGCCCACTGGCCTTTGACTAAGGCTAGGTGAATGCCATGCGCGGTCTTGTCCTTGAAGGCGTACAGCGTGAACTCGCCGTAGGCTGTGTTGATGGTACGTGCGCCTACTTTTTCAACCAGCGTTTCGACCTGACTGCGGTGCTCAATCAAATCGGCAATGGTGCCGATCTTGAGGCCATGCTCGGCGGCAAATAACTGCAGGTCGGGCAGGCGGGCCATGGTGCCGTCGTCCTTCATGATTTCGCAGATGACCGACGCGGGCGAACAACCGGCCATGGCGGCCAGGTCGCAACCGGCCTCGGTGTGACCTGCCCGCATCAGCACGCCGCCTTCAACGGCTTGAAGGGGAAAAATATGGCCGGGTTGCACCAGATCGTCCGGCACCGCATTCTTGGCCACTGCTGCCTGTACCGTGCGCGCCCGGTCGGCCGCCGAGATGCCGGTGGTGACACCTTCGGCCGCTTCAATGGAGACGGTAAAGGCGGTGCCTTTTTTGTCGCCATTGCGTACCGTCATGGGGGGCAATTGCAGGCGCTCACAGTGTTCGCGGGTCAGCGTCAGACAAATCAGGCCGCGGCCGAAGCGCGCCATGAAGTTGATGGCATCGGCGGTCACGTGGTCGGCGGCCAGTACCAGATCGCCTTCGTTTTCACGGTCTTCTTCGTCAATCAAAATGACCATACGACCCGCGCGCATGTCCGCCACGATGTCTTCTACCGGAGAAATTGCCACAGGGGTGAGGGCGATCATGCAGGAGTCTTTCAGGAAATAGGAGGGTAAGCCGTCAGTCATGCCAGACGAGCTGGCATCAGCTGTTAGAGAGTTTGTTGCGGATCGGCTTTGAGCATGCGTTCAACATATCGTGCTATCAAATCAATTTCAAGGTTGATTTTTGAGCCGTTTTGCAGCGTATGTAACGCGGTGTTCTGGACGGTATGGGGAATCAGGTTGATGCTCATCTCGCAACCCGCGTCACTGTCCTTGATCTGGTTGACCGTCAGACTGACGCCGTTGACCGTGATGGAGCCTTTGTAGGCCAGGTACTTGGCGAGCGACCGCGGTGCCAGTATGCGCAGTTCCCAGCTCTCGCCGACCTCCGCAAAGTGGGTTACGCTGCCAATGCCATCAACATGGCCAGAGACAATGTGACCACCCAGGCGGTCGTGTGCCCGCAGGGCTTTTTCCAGGTTGATGGTACCGGTCTCTGTCAGTCCGGCCGTCTTATCCAGCGATTCGGCTGACACGTCAACCGTAAATTGACCCGTGGTAGGGTCCAGTGTGGTGGCGGTCATGCAAGCGCCATTGAGCGCAATGCTGTCGCCCAAGCCGACATCATCCAAGTAATGGGGCGGACACGCGATGGTGAGACGCTTGCCGTGGGTTGAAGAGCTGCCAAGTGCGTGAACGGCGACAATGCGCCCTACGCCAGTAATGATTCCTGTAAACATAAGCGTATTTTCGCAGGGAAAAAGCCTGCTGGACGTTACCTGCTTTAAAACTTGTAACTTAGAAGGTCTCGTGTCCCGAGATCTGGGCCAGGATACGCAGGTCGGGGCCCAGCAGGTCGACTGATTTAAACGACAGTGCAATGGCCTGGGTCAAATCAGACAAGGGGCCAAAATGGGCCATGTCGCAACCCTGGCCCATTAGTTTGGGTGCCAGGTAGACTAAAAATTCGTCCACCAGACCTTCTCTAATCAGCGAACCGTTGAGTTTGTGCCCGGCTTCAATGTGCAACTCGTTAATTTCGCGCTGACCCAGGTCGCGCAACAGCGCCGCCAGATCAACTTTGCCTTGTGCCGGAGTGGTGCCGGGCAGGTAGATCACGGTGGCCCCGCGTGCCTCCAGTGCTGATTTTTTGGCCTCGTCGGGCACGGCGGCGTAAATGTACAGCGCACGACCCGGCAAGAATAAACGCGCATCAAGGGGGGTCTCCAATCGGCTGTCCACCACCACTAGCGCGGGCTGGCGTGGAGTGTCAACCAAGCGCACATCCAGCTGCGGGTTGTCTTCTAGCACCGTGCCAATGCCGGTCAACACGGCGCTGGCCCGGGCGCGCCAGGCATGACCATCGGTGCGGGCCAGGGTTGAGGTAATCCATTGGCTGACGCCGTTGTTGAGGGCAGTTTTGCCATCCAGTGAGGCGGCCACTTTCATGCGAACCCAGGGGGTCTTGCGGATCATGCGGCTGAAGAAGCCGATGTTGAGGTCGCGGTTGTAACGGGCTACCGGGTGGTTCGGGGCGAGCAGGGCGACCTCGATACCTGCCGCCTGCAGTCGCGTCATACCCTGGCCTGCGACCAAGGGGTTGGGGTCCAATTGGGCAACCCGCACCCGGGCGATGCCGGCGTCAATCAAGGCGTCGCAGCAGGGGGGCGTGTGACCAAAGTGGGAGCAGGGCTCTAACGTGATGTAGGCCGTGGCGCCGCGCACGTCGTGGCCCGCGTCACGCGCTGCGCGCAAGGCCATGACTTCAGCATGCGCTTGGCCCACGCACTGCGTGTGGCCTTGGCCGAGCAGGCGGTCGCTGGCATCCACAATAACGCAGCCGACACGTGGGTTCGGGTCGCTGCCTAACAAGGCCAATGCTGCCTGGCTGGAAGCCAACTGGAAGAACGCCGAGACAGAGTCGGGAGAGGTGGGTGAGGTCAGTTGCATACGCGTAAGGTCACTAACAAAAGGGCTGGCCTGACAAATAACTGCTGCCTTTGGGCGAGCAAAGCCGAATTCGACCATAGCCGCTGACCACCACCTTGAGTTGGCGGCCATTTGCTGCAGTGAGCATGATGCTACCAGCCGTGACAGTTGAGCGTCTGGGTTTGAAGCGGTAGTTGGTGTGGGTTGGGTTCAGCAGAATGCCCGAAAAATTGCGCCCGTGGATGACGCGCTCAATTTTGTTTATCTGACAGGCGTTGTCTACGTGGCAATCACAAGGAGTGCTGAGGTTGAGCCCGTAACACCAATTGGCGCCTTGGCTATCCTGCTGGAAAGACAGCAGCACATCGTCACCGAGTTGGGTCGATTCGGTCATGACCAAACGTAAATGAGATGACAGCACATCGGCAGCACCGCGCAGGCGACTGGCTTGCAGCCAGCTAGAAAAAGAAGGCAGGGCGGTGGCCAGCAAAATGGCGGACACCGCCAGCACCACCAACAACTCGATCATCGTCAAACCGCGAGGTGTACAAAGTAGACTTTTTTGCCAGGTACTCATGATCCGCCCAAGCGTAGCAGGTAGCGGAAATTAATTCAAACTTCATAGTCTTCGGTAGGAGGAACGACGTGGCAATCTAGGGAGTTATCGGTTGCCGCGCTTTGCTCGCAGAGACAAAGCCCTATCGCAGAAACGATGGCCTGTTGGCTTTAAACGCGTTTTTTGTACTCGCCGGTGCGGGTGTCGATTTCGACCTTGTCACCTTGCGCTACAAAAATTGGCACACCAATGTCGAAACCGGTCGCAATTTTGGCGGGCTTGAGTACTTTGCCTGAGGTGTCGCCTTTGACAGCAGGCTCGGTCCAGGTGATTTCCCGGACGACGCTGGTGGGCAGCTCAACGGAAATAGCCTTTTCTTCGTAAAACACGACTTCGACTGCCATGCCATCTTCAAGGTAATTCAGGGCGTCGCCCATGTTCTCAGCTTCGACTTCGTACTGGTTGAACTCTTCATCCATACAAATATACATCGGCTCGGCAAAATAAGAGTAGGTGCAATCTTTCTTGTCCAGAATGACTTGGTCCAACTTGTCATCGGCCTTGAACACGACTTCGGTTCCGAAATTGGCGATCAGGCTTTTGAGTTTCATGCGCACGGTGGCCGAGTTACGGCCGCCCCGGCTGTATTCGGTCTTGAGAACGACCATCGGGTCTTTGCCGTGCATGATGACGTTACCGGCGCGAATGTCTTGGGCTATTTTCATAAAAGTTGAGTGAAGGTTGTTGGCCGCAAATTCAGCAGCGTAAAAAAATAATGGCAAGGGCTAAATAGACCCTATTTATACCGGGTTAAATTTAGCCAAGATTTCGATTTTAGTGTTTTTTTGCTGCAAAAAAAAGGAGCTGAGTCACAAGGTCGTCATGGCACAGTTGTCGTGACCGTGCCAGGGATGCCGTTTGCTGCCATGGCACCAGGGCCAGCGCAGGTAAAACGGGCGCCGTCTCGCTTTGATCTGTATTCCAGGCCTGGTGAAAGGCGCGCAGTGAGAGCGGGGCGTTCAGCTGGTCCAGAAAAGCGGTCAATTTGCTGTGGTGCACATCATCATGCTGACGATAAATCTGCCAGATAAAGGGTTTATTAGCCCACAAGGCACGAATCAGGGAGTCTTCGCCCCGGACAAAATTCAGATCACAAGTCCACAACAAATGGTCAAAATCGTATTGCGTGAGTGCCGGAAGATAGGTGAATGCCAGCTTTTTAGCACTGTTCCATAAAGGATTAGTTTTGTATTGAGCCTTGATGCAAGCCTTGACGGCTGCGCTGGCACGCCCGGAGGTGACCAATAACCGGGTTGGCAGAACGTCGCTGGCGAGTTGATCAAGCAATTGGCCGAGGGCTGGGGGTTCGTAGCAAAAGAGGGACACCAGACGCTCGTCCGCAAGTTCAATTCCCTGCTGCGAGAGCCAGGCCCCGCGCTGGAAACCGGCTTGACGTGCCGATAAATCGGCTTCGCGCAGCAACCCGCCGGTGGCCTTGGTAAAGCCAGGATAAAAAAAATGTTTGGTTAGGCCTGAGCCCGGTCCGCTCATGACGGGTGAGGGCAGGCTGTGGCTGCGCTCAACAAAACCTTCAGCACTTAGGTACTCTAGGTTTAACCACACGCCTTGACCGCCTTTGGCTTTTGCCCAGCGGGCGAAGGCGGTAATAAACTCAGAGGGGATGTCGCAACCGAAGGCCTCCAGCAAGTGGTCGCCTGCGGCCAATGGATGGGTGTCAATCGGCTGGGTCCAGGTTTTGACTTCGATATTCGGGGCGCCCGTCGGTGCCATCCAACCCAGGGCACTGGCATCATCAACCCATAAACGGACTCGTTCACCGCGCGCGGCCAAGTCCGCCGCCAGACGCCAGCAAACGCCAATGTCACCAAAGTTGTCGATGACCTTGCAAAAGATGTCCCAAAGATTTCCTGTTTTCACGCCTGAATTGTCCACAATACGCCCCTATGCCTGTTTTACCTGTTTCCCCCGCGCCTGCTTTTTTGTCGCCCGATGGCGCCACCCCTGAGTCGACACATCCTGAGCAACTGCTGAGTGATGTCGCCAGTCTGCCCCCATTGCCTGGGGTTTATCGCTACTTTGATGCGCAGGACGGTGTCCTCTATGTGGGCAAGGCCATCAATCTGAAAAAACGGGTTTCCAGTTATTTTCAAAAAAATCATGGCGGCTCCCGTATTGGTCACATGGTCAGCAAGATTGCCCGCATGGAGACCACCGTAGTGCGATCGGAGGCCGAGGCGCTGCTGCTGGAAAACAACCTCATCAAGACGCTCAATCCCAAATACAACATTTTGTTTCGTGATGACAAGAGCTACCCCTACCTTAAGATTACGGGTGCCAGTGTTTCGGGCAGTGACAGCAGCAGCTTTCCACGGGTCTCGTATTACCGTGGGGCGGTGGAAAAAAAGCACCATTACTTTGGCCCCTACCCCAGCGCCTGGGCCGTCAAAGAAGCCATTTTACTGATGCAAAAGGTGTTTCGGCTGCGTACTTGTGAAGACCCGGTCTTCAATAACCGCAGCCGACCCTGTCTGCTTTATCAGATCAAGCGTTGCT
Source organism: Rhodoferax sp. (assembly GCA_047629695.1). GTDB lineage: Bacteria > Pseudomonadota > Gammaproteobacteria > Burkholderiales > Burkholderiaceae_C > Rhodoferax. The sequence goes on along the minus strand of JBLHZH010000069.1, from coordinate 2,487 downwards.
CTGCGCCCTGTGTCGGGCATATTTCAGCGCCAGACTATGCCCAGGCGGTGGCTCATGCTGAAAACTTTTTGCGGGGTGATGCCCGCGAGGTCATGGACGCTCTGGAGTCCCGCATGATGGCGCACGCTGACAAGCTGGAGTTTGAGCAGGCCGCTGAACTGCGCAACCAGGTGGCGGCGCTATCCAATGTGCTGCATCAGCAGTCAGTCGATAACGTGTCGGATCGGGATGTTGATATTTTGGCCGTGAAGGTGCAGGGCGGGCGGGCCTGCGTCAATCTGGCGATGGTGCGCGGCGGTCGTCACTTGGGAGACCGGCCCTATTTTCCGGTCCATGTGGAAGATGCTGCGGGCTTTTACAACGACGAAAACGAGGGCGCTGAGAAGTTGCCTGCGCTGTCGGTCGAGGCCCTGGTGCTTGAGGCATTTGTGGCGCAACATTATTTGAATGTGCCGGTGCCGCCTTCGCTGGTGGTGAGTGAGCCGGTCAATAAGGACTTGCTGCGGGCTTTGACTTTGCAGTCGGGCGTCAAGGTCACGGCCGTGCACCAGCCGCGCGAACAGCGTCGGCAGTGGCTGGAAATGGCGCAAACCAATGCCAGTCTGCAACTGGCCCGCTTGTTGTCTGAGGAGGGCTCCCAGCAGGCGCGGACTCGGGCTTTGGCCGATGCGCTTGACTTAACTCTGGTTTCGCTGGATGTCCTGCGCGTAGAGTGCTTTGATATCTCCCACACGGCGGGCGAGGCGACCCAGGCCTCCTGCGTGGTATTCCATCAGCACAAAATGCAAAATGCGGAATATCGCCGCTACAGTATCGAGGGCATCACCCCAGGTGACGACTATGCCGCCATGCGCCAGGTCCTGCTGCGGCGCTACAGCAAGCTGGCCGAGAGCTTGCAGGCGGCCAAAAACACCGGACAAACACCGGCCGGCACGGGCCGTCTGCCTGACTTGGTGCTGGTCGATGGCGGCAAGGGCCAGGTGGCGATGGCGCGTCAGGTGTTCGAGCAACTGGGGCTGGATTTATCCCTGATTGTGGGAGTCGAAAAAGGGGAGGGGCGTAAGGTCGGGCTGGAAGAACTGGTTTTCGCCGATGGCCGTGAAAAAGTTTACTTGGGCAAAGATTCGGCGGCCCTGATGCTGGTGGCCCAAATTCGCGACGAGGCGCACCGTTTTGCCATCACCGGCATGCGGGCCAAAAGAGCCCGGGTGCGCATGGATGGGGGCAAGCTGGAGGAGATTCCAGGGGTCGGGCCTAAGCGCCGCGCCAAGTTGTTGCAGCGCTTTGGTGGGGTACGGGGCGTTGCGCTGGCCGGTGTTGAAGATATGGCAACGGTTGAAGGCATCTCAAGAGAGCTGGCCGAAGCCATTTACCGTGCGCTGCACTGATTGCAGTCACCCTTTGTCGGTTTAACGTCATGCCACAATCTGGTATGTTTTTTACTATCCCTACCATCATGACCTGGGCTCGCATTGCAGCGATCCCGTTGATCGTCGGCGTGTTTTATCTACCCATTGATGGCACGACTCAAAACTTGATAGCCACCATCATGTTTGTGGTGTTTGCAGCAACTGACTGGCTGGATGGCTACCTGGCGCGCAAACTCAATCAGGTGTCCTCCTTTGGTGCTTTCTTGGATCCGGTCGCCGACAAAATTCTGGTGTGTGCCAGTGTGCTGGTGCTGGTTCATCTCGGACGAGCGGATGTATTTGTTGCCCTAATTATCATCGGCCGTGAAATCGCGATCTCTGCCCTGCGTGAGTGGATGGCCCAGATTGGCGCCTCCAAAAGCGTGGCGGTGCACCGCATTGGCAAGTTTAAAACGGTGGTCCAGATGGTCGCCATTCCCTTTTTGTTATACGACGGCTTGCTGCTGGGTGTTATTGATACCCGCGCCTGGGGCGTCTGGTTGATCTGGATCGCGGCTGTGATGACAGTTTGGTCAATGGCCTACTACCTGCAAAAAGCGGTGCCTGAAATCAAGGCACGGGTCAAGTAAGCGTGGTCAACGACCGCGCGTTGATCCGGGCCATGCCCGCGCTTTTTGTGCTGATCTGGAGTACGGGTTTTATTGTGGCCCGCTACGGTATGCCTAATTCTCCGCCCATGAAGTTTCTGGCCATGCGCTACGGTTTGTCGATCGTCTGTTTTGTCACCTGGGTGGTGCTGTGCCGGGTTCAGTGGCCGACCAGTCGCCGCCAGTGGTTGCACCTGACTGTCACTGGCATATTCATGCATGCCGGTTATCTGGGGGGTGTCTGGATTGCCGTCAAAGCCGGTATGGGCTCCGGGCTTTCGGCCCTGATTGTGGGCTTGCAGCCGGTGCTCACAGCTTTGTGGCTGTCTTCAACCGGCGGTAGGATTGCCGGGCGGCAATGGGCTGGTCTGGTCCTGGGGTTTGTCGGTCTGGTCCTGGTGGTTTCGCGCAAGTTTGGTGCTGGCGGCGAGGCTGATTGGGTCAATATGTCGTTCGTTATTGGCGCTCTT
>JBLHZH010000068.1:0-8743 GCA_047629695.1 Rhodoferax sp. | reverse complement strand
TACGGCATTGAGTGCCCGCTGACTTACCGTTGCTGCCTGCCACATGACGGTAAAACGTCCACTCTGAAAGAGCAGGGGCGCGTCGTCCCCGATGTGGTTATTCTAAAAATTTCACGCAATAGGGGGAAAATTTGCCCAGACCGCCTTATTGCACCGCTAGACTGCTCGCTTCTGCACTTTTTGAGTCCTTTATGGAACTACTCTCCAATCCGAATGTCTGGATCGCTTTCTTCATGCTTGCGGCCCTTGAGATTGTTCTGGGTATTGACAATATTATTTTCATCAGCATTCTGGTTGGGCGTTTGCCGCCAGAAAAGCGGGATATTGCGCGTCGTCTTGGCTTGGGTTTTGCCATGTTTTCACGCATCGGGCTGCTATTTAGTCTGGCTTGGGTCATGACCCTGACCACGGGGCTTTTTACGGTGGTGGGGCAGGAGATCAGCGGTCGGGATCTTATTTTGCTCGGTGGTGGGCTGTTTTTGCTTTACAAAGCATCGCACGAAATATTCCTGGAAGTCGAATCGCAACAGACCAAGGAGGTTAGCGCAGGGGTTGATGCCGTCAAAACCGGGGGCACCCTTTTCTGGGGGACGATTGTGCAGATTGGTGTTGTGGACATCATCTTCTCGCTTGACTCGGTGATTACCGCTGTCGGCATGGTCGATGATATTCGTGTAATGGTGGCCGCTGTGGTGGCCTCTGTCGCCGTCATGATGTTTGCGGCCAAGCCCATCGGTGACTTTGTCGACAAACACCCGTCTATCAAGGTGCTGGCACTGGCCTTCCTGATCATGGTGGGCACGCTGCTGGTCGCTGAAGCGTTTGAGGTGCATGTACCCAAAGGCTACGTTTATGTCGCCATGCTGTTTTCCCTGGGGGTTGAGGCGCTTAACATCAGGGCCCGGGCCAAACGCGTTCACGTCTAGTCCTCATCGTCTCTGCGAGCGAAGCGCGGCAGCCTATGAATCTGGATTGCATGGGCTGCCGCGGCCTGCGGCCTCACAGAGACGATACTTTCGTATCGTCCGACTCTCTTAGCTGCGGCGTAAATCCAGTGTGAACGGAAATTCGCGACTGCCCGGCACATTGATGGTGGCGGGTGGCACGACCACCAGGCCGGGTGTGTGGCCCATGGCGACAAAGCGCGCCATGCGCCGACTCTCGGCCTCGTAGGAGTTGACCGGGAAGGTGTCCGGATTGAGGCCACCCGGGTGAGCCACATGGTACTGGCAGCCTCCCATGGAGCGTTTCATCCAGGTGTCCACAATGTCAAAGGTCAGGGGCGCATGCACGCCAATACCCGGGTGCAGCGCGGAGGGTGGGTTCCAGCCCTTGTAACGCACGCCGGCAACAAATTCGCCGTGGGTGCCCGTGGACTGCAGCGGTACGGCGCGGCCATTGCAGGTCACCACATAACGGCTCTCGTTGAGACCGCTCACATGGACCTCAATGCGCTCCAGCGACGAGTCGACATAACGCGCGGTGCCGCCGGGTGCGCCTTCTTCGCCCATCACATGCCAGGGCTCCAGCGCGTTGCGCAGGGTGAGCTCGATACCGGCCGACTCGAAGGAGCCGACCAGCGGGAACCTGAACTCGTAGTGCGGTGCAAACCAACTCACATCAAAGGCGTAGCCGGCGCTGCGCATGTCGGCAATCACGTCATCAAAGTCCATTTTGATGAAGGTCGGCAGCATGAAGCGGTCATGCAGTTCGGTACCCCAGCGGGTGGCTGGCGCCTGGTAAGGCTTTTCCCAAAAGCGCATGACCAGGGCGCGCAGCAACAACTGCTGCACGATGCTCATGCGTGGGTGTGGCGGCATCTCAAAGGCCCGCAGCTCCAGCAAGCCCAAGCGGCCGGTGGCGGAGTCCGGTGAGTACATCTTGTCGATCGAAAACTCGCTGCGGTGGGTGTTGCCGGTGGCGTCAATCAGGATGTTGCGCAAGGTGCGGTCCACCAACCAGGGCGGCATGCTCTGGCCGTAGAGTTCGCGGTTTTTGTAAATCTGCTCAATCGCTATTTCAAGCTCGTAGAGCTGGTCGTTGCGCGCCTCGTCGACCCGCGGTGCCTGGCTGGTAGGGCCGACAAACAGGCCGCTGAACAAATAGCTCAGGGCCGGGTGGTTGTGCCAGTACAGCAGCAAACTGGCCAGCAGCTCGGGCTGACGCAGGAACGGACTGTCAGACGGGGTGGCGCCACCCATCACAAAGTGGTTGCCGCCGCCGGTGCCGGTGTGGCGACCGTCTTTCATGAACTTTTCTGCAGACAGGCGGGACTCAAAGGCGACTTTGTACAAAAACTCGGTATTTTTGACCAGGTCTTGCCAGTTGGTCACAGGGTGAATGTTGACTTCAATGACGCCCGGGTCGGGCGTGACCTGCAGCAACTTCAGGCGCGGGTCGCGCGGTGGCGGATAGCCTTCCAGCACGATGGTGACGCCCAGACTTTCGGCTGTCGCCTCGATGGCGGTCAGCAGGTCCAGGTAGTGCTCCAACTTTTCCATCGGTGGCATGAAGATGTAGAGCACACCCGAGGCCTCGCCCACGGCCTCGGCTCTGGGGCCGCTGGCACGGCGCGGGTCGCGCACCTCGATGCACAGTGCAGTACGGGTCACCCAGGGGGCGGACTCCTGCTGTTTGGGCACACGGGACAAGTCAGTGCGCTCCGTGGGCGCTGGTGCGCCGCTCTGGTAGCGGTCGGCCATCTGCTCGTGTGCGGGCAGGGCCGCTTTGGGCGTTGACGGGTCCTGTTCCACCAGGTAAGGGTAGTCGGCCTTGCTGACCCAGGGCAGCGAGTCCAGCGGCAGGCGCAAACCCATGGGCGAGTCGCCGGGCATCAGGTACATGCGTTCGTCGCGAATAAACCAGGAGCCAGTGGACCATAGTGGCGCGTTCTGGTGGGCCTGGTCTGTCACCTTGATAGGCAGGACATAGCCCACCACCGAGTCCAGTTTTTGCGCGAACACCCGGCGTAGGCGGGCACGTTCCATCTCGTCTTCAATCTTTGAATACAACGGGTTCACGTTGGCGGGCAGGCGCCGCTCGCGCCACTGGTAGTACCACTGGTCTTCATAGGCACTTTGAATGAACTCGTCGGTGACCCCCAGTTTGGCGGCCAGCGTTTGCGTAAAGCGCCGCGCGTCTTCGCTGGTGTAGTGCGTGATGACACGTTCATCGGTGAACAGGGCGGGATTCTTCCAGACCTGGACTTTGTCGGCGCGCCAGTAAATGTTGAGCGCCCAGCGTGGCAACTGCTCGCCGGGGTACCACTTGCCTTGGCCAAAGTGGAGGAAACCGCCAGTACCATACTCATCGCGCAGTTTTTGCACCAATTCGGTCGCATAGGCACGTTTGGTGGGCCCTAGGGCTTCGGTATTCCATTCTGGTGCGTCGCGATCACTGACGGCCACAAAGGTCGGCTCGCCGCCCATGGTCAAGCGCACATCAGCCACTTCCAATTGCTTGTCCACGGCCTGGCCTAGCGCCATGACATCGGCCCATTGCTCTTCGGTATAGGGTTTGGTGACGCGGGGCGACTCGTAAATGCGGGTCACCAGCATGTGGTGCTCAAATTCGACTTCGCAGGTGTCCATGCCGCCCTCAATTGGTGCGGCACCCGAGGGTTGCGGCGTACAGGCTAGCGGAATATGTCCCTCGCCAGCGAGCAGGCCCGAGGTGGCGTCCAGCCCGACCCAGCCGGCGCCGGGCAGGTAGACCTCGCACCAGGCGTGCAGGTCTGTGAAGTCGACTTCGGTGCCGCTGGGGCCATCAAGCGATTTCAGATCAGGTTTTAGCTGGATCAGGTAGCCCGAGACAAAGCGTGCAGCCAGGCCCGAGTGGCGCATCAGTTGTACCATCAGCCAGGCCGAGTCGCGGCAGGAGCCCGAACCCATCTCCAGAGTTTGTTCGGGCGTTTGCACGCCGGGCTCCATACGAATCAGGTAGCTGGTATCCTGCTGCACCATCTGATTCACGTCGACCAGAAAGTCAATCGAGCGGCGTGAGCGGCGGTCAATGCGCTTGAGGTAAGCGCTGAGCAGGGGCGTCACGGGGTCGGTCGCCAGGTAAGGGGCTAACTCCTGTTTCAGCAAGGGCTCGTAGTCGAAGGGAAAGTTCTCTGCGCTGGGTTCCAGAAAAAAGTCGAACGGGTTGTAAACCGCCATCTCGACCACCAGATCGACGGTGACCTTGAATTCACGTGTTTGCTTTTCAAAAACCAGACGCCCTTGGTAATTGGCAAACGGGTCTTGCTGCCAATTGATGTAGTGGTCTGCCGGTTCAACCTTGAGGGAATACGCAATGATTTTGCTGCGGCAATGGGGCGCCGGTCGTAAACGAATCACTTGCGGGCCGAGGCTGACGAGACGGTCGTATTTATAGTGGGTGACGTGGTTCAGGGCAGCATGTATTGACATGATTTATCTCGTGAGTGAGTGGCAAGTTAAAGACCTATCATCAAAATTTAAAAGCAATCTTGGTGCCAGCTTGCTTGTAAGGTACTTTTTGAATTACTGTCTTCGTTTAGAGGGCTTGCGTCAACAACGCATGGTAATTCTGTGCAGTGGCGATACGTGGCCCGGTCAGGTGGCAATGGTCGGCCAGGGCGCCGCTGATGATGTGGTCGAATTGGTCGCTTTGCACGCCCAAGGCCGCCAGCCCGGTGGGCAAACCAAGGCGGGCGTTCATGTCGGTCAGGGCCTCGCTGATGTCGCTGGCGCTGGTCAAGCCCATGGCCTGGGCCATGCGCTGCAAACGGTGTTCTTTTTGAATCGACTCGGCCTCTGCATTGAAGGCAATCACGGCTGGCAGAAACATTGCGTTCAGGGTGCCGTGGTGCAACCGGGGGTTGATGCCGCCCAGACTGTGGCTCAGGGAGTGCACGCAGCCCAGCCCTTTCTGAAATGCCATGGCACCCTGCATTGACGCGCTCATCATGTTCAGGCGCGCCTCCCTGTCGCTGCCGTCCCGCGTGGCACGTTCAATGTGGGCCCAGCCGCGTGCCAAGCCATCAAGGGCAATGCCATCGGCCGGCGGATTAAAGGCTGGTGCCATGAAGGTTTCCATGCAGTGGGCAATCGCATCCATGCCTGTGGCGGCAGTCAACTGGGGCGGCAGTCCAAGCGTGAGTTCGGGATCGCAGAGTGCGACTTTGGGTACCAAGTGCCAGGAGTGAAACCCCAGTTTTCGGTGGTCGTCAACAATCAAAATGGCGCCGCGCGCCACCTCGCTGCCGGTGCCACTGGTGGTGGGCACTGCAATCAGCGGGGCCACTTGCGCGGTGATACGGGCCGAGCCACCCTCAATCGTGGCGTAGTCACGCAGCGGGCCGGGATGGGTGGCGGCAATGGCCACGCCTTTGGCACAGTCGATGGCGCTGCCACCGCCAACCGCAATCAGACCGTCACAGTTGTGGGCTTGGTAGACCACCACGGCAGCGCGTACGGCGGCTTCAGTCGGGTTAGAGGGGGTCTGGTCAAACACTGCCACCGGCAGGCCCGGCAACGCCGCCAGTGCCATGCCCAGAATGCCAGCGGCCTTGACGCCGGGGTCGGTCACGATCAGCGGGCGGTGGATGCCCACTCGCTCGCACTCCTGCTTGAGGTGCCTGAGGGCTCCAAATTCGAATTGAATTTGAGTCACGTAATAGATAAGGGCCATGACGTTTTGCAGTGTAGGATTAAATATGCACTGTAACAACATCCCACACCACCATGCTGCACAACCGTAATCCGCGCGCCTTGCTGACCCCGGCCATGTACCATGTGCTGGAGCGCATGGCGCGTGCCGGCCAAGTGCCGATGCACGCGTTGACGCCTGAGCAGGCGCGGGCCGCCTATGAAATGGGCTCCAGTGTGCTGGATATTGCCCCGCACAAGCTGGAGCGCATTGAAAACTTCAGCATCCCTGCCCGCGACGGCCATGCGCTGCCGGTGCGCCTGTATGCGCCGTCCTACGACAAGTTGCCGGTGCTGGTGTATTTTCATGGCGGTGGCTTCACGATTGGCAGTGTCGCCACGCATGACGCCCTATGCCGTACCCTGAGCCACCATGCCCATTGCGCGGTGCTGTCGGTGAACTATCGGCTGGCACCGCAATATAAATTTCCGGTCGCCCATGACGACGCTTGGGACGCTGTGTTGTGGGTGGTCGCGGAGGGCGTGCAGCACGGTCTGAACCGCCATGCCATGGCGGTCGGCGGTGACAGTGCCGGTGGCACACTGGCCGCAGCCTGCGCGCTGCAAGCCCGCACAGTCAAGCTGGCGCTGGCTTTGCAGTTGTTGTTTTACCCGGGCTGCGCGGCTCACCAGGACAGCCCGTCCCACAGCACGTTCGCCCATGGTTTTGTGCTGGAAGCGCCGCATATCGACTATTTTTTCAGCCATTACTTGCGCACGTCGGCAGACCGTGAAGACTGGCGTTTTTCCCCTTTAAGCGCGCCTGACGTCGATGGCCTGGCACCGGCCTGGTTTGGCTTGGCCGAATGCGATCCTCTGGTGGATGAAGGCCTGCTGTACGCCGACAAGCTGCGGGCAGCTGGTGTGCCGGTGGATCTGGAGCTGTACCGCGGGGTGGTTCACGAATTCATCAAGATGGGGCGTGTTATCCCTGAAGCCCGCCAAGCTCACGCCGATGCCGCCCAAGCGCTCATAAATGCCTTCTCAAAGATGACCCATGACTGACTCCCGACGCCAGAATTTTCGTTTTTTTCACCGCCTGCGCGTGCGCTGGGCCGAGGTGGACATGCAAAAAATTGTCTTCAACGCCCATTACCTGATGTACTTTGACACCGCCATGGGTGACTATTGGCGCGCCCTGGCCTTGCCTTACCAGACCAGTATGAACGCCCTCCAAGGGGACTTGTATGTTAAAAAAGCCAGTATTGAGTTTCATGCCTCGGCGCGCGTGGATGACCAGTTGGATGTCGCGCTCAAATGCAGCCGTGTGGGCAACTCGTCTATGTTGTTCACGGGCGCCATTTTTCGTGGCGACCAGCATTTGATCAGCGGCGAACTGCTTTATGTATTTGCCGATCCCGCAACCCAGACTTCCAGGCCGGTACCCGCTTCACTTCGCGCCATTTTGCTAGGCTATGAAGTCGGTGAGCCGATGGTGCAGCTTGAACTGGGCACCTGGCAGACTTTGGCCTTGGCGGCACGCCAGGTCCGCACGGAGGTGTTTGTGGAAGAGCAGGGCGTGCCGGCTGCGCTTGAGCAGGACGACTTGGATGCCGGCGCGGTGCACGCGCTGGCGCGCAACCGCCTGGGCCTGCCGGTAGCTACCGGACGCCTGTTGCCCTACGCGCCCGGCGTGAGCAAGATTGGTCGTATGGCCGTCAACCGGACCTTGCGCGGTACCCATGTCGGGCGCGCGGTGCTGCGCGCCTTGCTGCAGGCGGCCAAAGAGCAGGGCAACCACGAGGTCATGCTTAACGCGCAGCGCACGGCCGAAGGTTTTTATGCACGCTTGGGCTTCTTGTCGCGCGGTGAGCCGTTTGAAGAAGCCGGTCTCTTTCACATCGAGATGTACCATCCGTTGTGACAGGCTAGATGTTTGCGTCTTTGCTATTGCCGCGTGGCAAGCCATGCAGTTATTTGAAGAAATCTAGCCAGCCTCTTAGATTTGCAAAAAATGACGCTATAATTTGAGGCTAGATTCCTCGATAGCTCAGTTGGTAGAGCGCCGGACTGTTAATCCGTAGGTCCCTGGTTCGAGCCCAGGTCGAGGAGCCAAAATAAGCCTTATGGCACATAAAAACCCTGCTACTTAATCAGTAGCAGGGTTTTTTGTTTTTAGTCCAAGTAGGCAGATCTTGGAAAAGTAGGTGGCTTCACAAGCGCATCCAATTAACGTACTTGTCCAATGCGATGTCCGCTCGCCGTTCCAAGTTTCCGCCCCGCATTTCAGCCTGGGTCCGGCGGTGGATACCCTTGTCGAGTGATCAGCTGGGCGGCACGGCGTCCGCCGTCACAACTGCAAAGCGGGAAATATTTCCCGCAGTAACGACATTGCACACAGTATCGACATCGCCGCCGCCAAATCTGGTCTGGGTTCTTGCAAAGACTTGCCAAGCTGCGGGACTGTCTTGACTCCGTTGGCGAGATATTTCTTTTCTCTCTTCTGGGCAATACAGTGACCGCCGGTTTCATGTCGTTTGCCGCCATGTCTGCCAGGCAACTGGTCTTTGCTTCATCTGCACCTCCATATCGCCTCAATCAGTAGGCCGTCCAGTGCGCTGCCAACGGCAGGGCGTCGATCCAGATGTCTCCAAATGGACAGAGCCTGTTTGCGCAGCTCTCTGGTCTGGGTAATGACTCACCACTATTGCTTCAGACTATTTTTTGTTTTAGCGTTTGGATGAATGTTTCTGCCTGTACGCGCGTATGTTTGAAAGCTTTATTTTTTAAGTTAGTGGACACTAAATTTTTAGGTTGTACTTTGGGAATGGGGCGGTCAGGTCGTTACTCAGGGGCTGCGGTTTTTTGTTTTTTTCCAACTCCTGCTTGGATTAATTTTATTATTTCAATATTAACAATAAATAATTGTGAAAAATACTGTTTCTATTCTTTCCGGGAAATAGTAACTTTAAGTCATCGAGGAGTTGCCATCCAGAAGACAACTCATCAAGGCTAAACAGACAAGTCGCTTGGCGCCAAATCTGTCTAAGCCTGTTTTGAAATTTTTCGAAAGGAACCACCATGAAAACAAAATTTACAACCACCGCGCTTATCCTTGCTTCCGGCCTGAT
>JBLHZH010000067.1:0-8959 GCA_047629695.1 Rhodoferax sp. | reverse complement strand
ACTCAAGAATGAGTTGAACGGCGCCATCAAAGCTATCCGTAACAACGGTACCTACAAAAAAATCAACGACAAATACTTCACATTTGACGTCTACGGCAAGTAAGTCCTTGTGGAAAGTGCCAACGTACTATCGTCTCTGCAAGGCCACAGGCTGCGGCAGTCTATGACCTCTGGATTGCCGTGCGGTATTCGTCATTGCGAGGAGCCCCGGCGACGCGGCAATCGCAAAGACAAGAGTCGCAGGAGCGGGATATGAATGCCTACTTCGTTGCCATCCTGCAAGGCTCGGTACTGACTGTTGGTGTTTCACTGGCTGCGCTGCTGGTGGCCATTATGTTGGGGCTGGCCGGGGCGGCGGCCAAGCTCTCGGGTCGACCCTTACTGGTAGCGCTGGCGACGCTTTACACCACAATCATCCGGGGCGTGCCCGAGTTGGTGCTGATGTTGCTGGTGTTCTACGGCGGCACCATCGGCGTGAACAACCTGCTGGCCTTGCTGGGGTTCGACTTTATCGTCGACATCAACCCGTTTCTAGCCGGCGTGTTGACCATCGGTTTTATCTATGGGGCCTTTATGACCGAAACCTTTCGGGGTGCGATCCTCGCCATTCCCAAGGGTCAGACCGAGGCCGCCTGGGCTTTTGGCATGAGTCGCCGGCAAGCCTTCTTGCGTGTGACGGCGCCCCAGATGGTGCGTTATGCGCTGCCCGGCTTCACTAACAACTGGCTGGTGCTAATCAAGGCAACGGCCCTGGTCAGCCTGATTGGCTTGCAAGAAATGACCTACCTAGCCAAACAGGCCAGTGCAGCCACCCGCTCGCCTTTCATCTTTTTTCTGTTCACGGCGGTGCTCTTTCTGGTCTACACCTCGGTATCGCTCTATGCGCTGGGCAAACTCAGTAACCGCTTCAGTCTGGGCACTCAGCGGGTGCAGTTGTAAATGAACTGGGCCGTTATTTTTGAGCCGCAAACCCTGGCCTTGTTTGGCACCGGTTTGTTGACCACGCTGGGTCTGCTTTTTTCTTCCCTGGCCGTTGGCATGGTGCTGGCGCTGGTATTTGCCCTGAGTCTGACTGGCCCCTTTGCGCTGGCTCGTTGGCTGGTGCAGGCCTACACCTTTGTCATTCGTGGCACGCCCTTGTTGATTCAGGTCTATCTAATCTACTATGGCCTGGGACAACTGGAGTGGATACAGGCCCGCTGGGACAGCGTCTGGCCCTGGACCCACTTTAAGGAGCCGTTCTTTTGCGCCCTGCTGGCCTTCAGCCTGAACACCGCCGCCTACACCGCCGAGATGCTGGCGGGTGCTATTCGAGAAACCAGCGCGGGTGAAATTGAAGCTGCCCAGTCTTTTGGCATGAACCGCTTTCAGGTGATGCTGCACATTGTGTTGCCCAGTGCCCTGCGGCGCACCTTGCCGGCCTACAGCAACGAGGTAGTCATGATGCTGCACAGCACCAGCCTGGCCAGTGCCGTGCCGTCCCTGTTGGACGTGACGGGCGCTGCCACCCGCATCTACTCGGACTTCTATCTGCCGTTTGAGGCCTACCTGGCGGCGGCCGCCATTTACCTGGCGGTCTCGTTTTGTCTCATCGGATTTTTCAAGTTCAGCGAGGGACGGCTGCTGGCCTACCTTGCGCCTCGCCAAAATTGACTCCCATGCCACGCCTTGATCACCCCCTGCTCAGTAACAGCTTGGGCAGCCATAAAACGCTGACCAGTTTTCATTTCGGCCAGGCCGCAAGCGGCCCCAAGGTCTATATCCAGGCCAGCCTGCACGCCGAAGAGCTGCCGGGCATGCTGGTAGCCCACCACTTGCGCGCCCTGTTGGAAGCGGCCGAGGCGGCAGGCGACATTCGGGGTCAGATCACACTGGTGCCAGTGGCTAACCCGCTGGGGCTGGCACAGCGCCTGGACCGCAAGCCGATGGGGCGCTTTGACCTCGACAGCTCCGAGAACTACAACCGCCATTACCCCGACCTGGCCGCCGCTGTGGCCCCGCAGGTCCAGCACGCTCTGGGGGATGATCCGCAGGACAACGTCGCCTTGGTGCGCCGTGCCATGGGTGATTACCTGCGCGACTGGCAGCCTGCCACCGAGCTGCAAAGCCTGCGCCGCACCCTGTTGTTGCTGGCCCATGACGCCGACTTTGTGCTGGACCTGCACTGCGACTGCGAAGGCGTGATGCACTTCTACACCGAAGAAAGTTGCTGGCCTCAGCTTGAACCCCTGGCGCGCCATCTGGGTAGCCAGGCTATTTTGCTCGCCAAAAAATCAGGTGGAGGCCCGTTTGACGAGTGTTTGTCCGGCGTCTGGTGGCAACTGGCGGAGAAGCTGGCCGCTGCGGGCGACCCGGCGCCGCTGCCCCAGGGCTGCTGCAGCACCACGATCGAGTTGCGCGGCGAACTCGATGTCAGTCACGCGCTGGCGCAGACCGACGCCCAGGCCATTTACGCCTGGCTACAACAAGCCCAAGTGGTGACCGGTCCACAGGCCCTCACCACGCCCTCTTTTTTGTGTCAGCCGACACCGTTGGCCGGCTCGGCCATCTTGTGCGCGCCAGCGCCCGGTCTGGTGGTGTTTGCCGGCAGCGTCGGCGACACCCTGCGTGTGGGTGATCTGGTGGCCGAAGTAATTGACCCCATCGCCAACCAGACCCACCGCGTTGTAGCCAGCGTGGCCGGTGTTTTATATGCCCGCATCCGCGACCGCTACATCACGGCGGGTGGCGAACTGGCCAAGATTGCCGGTACCACAGCGTTCCGCACCGGCAGTCTGCTGGGCGACTGACGTCCAGCTCCGTTATAGCGCATCAAAAAGTAGTCGTTTAATGATCCCTCAGCCCCTCAAACTCCAGGTAGACAACATCCACAAGCGCTTTGGCAGCAACGAGGTGCTGAAAGGCGTGTCGCTGACCGCCCGTGCCGGAGACGTCATCAGCATCATTGGTAGCTCGGGTTCTGGCAAAAGCACGTTTTTGCGCTGCATCAACCTGCTGGAAAAGCCGCACCAGGGCCGTATCCATGTGGCGGGTGAAGAGCTGCTATTGGCGTCGACCCGCGATGGCGAGTTGGCAGCCGTGGACCCGATGCAGTTGCAACGTGTGCGCACCAAGCTGGCCATGGTGTTTCAGCATTTCAACCTGTGGGCACACCTGACGGTACTGCAAAATATTATTGAGGCGCCGGTGCACGTGATGGGTATCCCGCGCGAGCAGGCGATAGTGACCGCCCGCAATTACCTGGCCCGCGTCGATCTGGTCGGCATGGAAGACCGCTACCCGGCCCACATGAGTGGTGGCCAGCAGCAGCGTGTGGCGATTGCCCGCGCGCTGGCCATGGAGCCCGAAGTCATGCTGTTTGACGAGCCCACCAGCGCGCTCGACCCCGAGCTAGTGTCTGAAGTGCTTAAGGTCATGAAGGATCTGGCTCGCGAAGGCCGCACCATGGTGGTGGTGACGCACGAGATGGGCTTTGCCCGCGAAGTGGCCAATCACCTGATTTTTTTACACCAGGGTCGAATTGAAGAAGAGGGCAGTCCGGCGGTGGTGCTGGCTAATCCCAAAAGTGAGCGTCTGGCGCAATTTCTCGCCGGCAGTCTGAAGTAGCACCGCAGTGGCCGCTCGCCAGCGTCACAGAATTGAAACGCACGTTGCACAAAATAGAGTTTTAAAAGGACCTTGGGACACCATGTACACAAACGATGAAAGTGTTATTTCCGATACTGGTTTGCGCTACACGTCCAAGACCAATGGCTCACCTTTTCAGGGCATGGGCAGTGCCGGTGAAATGTTGAGTTGCATCCAGTGCAGCAAGCATCGGCCGCGTAGCAAAGGTCTGTTCAAGCGGTATCTGAATTCCCAGTTGTTCTTTTGCTTCGACTGCAAGCCGCCCAAGGCGGCCAGCTAATTGCCCTCGCGGTTCTGCCAGCGGGCACGGCCCAAGGCCCCCTGTACTGATTCAGGCGCTGATTTTCGGTGGCAAAGGCGTCCACTTTGGACCCGCTTGAAGAACTGAATCACGCTCCTGTTCCCGCCCAACCCGTACCGACGTAGTCTGTACTATCGCGTGGGTGGTCGGGCTCCGGCGCCCCACCGGAGCCGCGCAACCTGGCGTTACAGGGCGGTGGCGCCCACGGCGCCTTCACCTGGGGCGTGCGGGTGCGCGTCAGGGCCTGGTTGATTTTTGAACCGAGGTCGGCAAGTAGATGTCGCAAGGGATCGTGTCACAGGGGAGGACGGTGTCTTTAGCCTGTATGGCGCCAGCAAACGAATAGTCAAATGGGCGGGTTACTTCTCGCCCTCCCAGCTCAACCCCTTCGGATGGAACCCTTTGCGCGACCTGCTCAATCGGCAGATTGACTTTGACCAGTTGCGCCGGCGTAGTTCCTTCAATTTCATGCGTGAGATGTGCACGTTTGCAGAGGTCACAAAAATGTTCAGCAATAATTTTTTGACGTGCGGTCGGCTCGAGCGGCGCTTGCAAAAAAATGCGGCTTCACATGATCGCCCCCAGCCACTTGGCAAGCCTGCAGAGGGGTGACACCAAAATGCTGGCGCATGGCCCGTTTCTTGAACTACTGCGCGGGTAAGGCCAGGTCTGTGGCGCGACCTGGCTTCAGGATAACTTCCAGCACTTCGGCCAGCGTCCCACCATTAATCTGCAAAAATGGTTTGTTTAAGGGAGCGGGAAATTCCAAAAGTACCTCGTCTCTGCGAGGCCGTAGGCCGCGGCAGCTCATGAACCGCCTGGGTTGATGCGTTTCGCTCGCAAAAACGAAAAGAAAAAGTGGTGCTTTCTGAAATACGGACTCCTTAAGTTGAGATGTGTGAAAACCGCATAACTGGATGAAAAACGATTGGTTGTGAATCGTGTGGCGGGCCCGTAACATGCAGGGCTTATTGAGTTATTTTTAGATATTCATTTTTGGAGAACCGCATGGCCCACGCCGCATTCAACTGGCAAGATCCTTTTTTGCTTGATGCCCAACTCAGCGACGACGAGCGCATGGTGCGCGATGCCAGCGCTGCCTACTGCCAAGACAAGCTGCAGCCGCGCGTGGTCGAGGCCTTTCGTGCTGAAAAAACCGATGTCAGCATCTTCCGTGAAATGGGCGAACTTGGCCTGCTTGGCCCCACCATTCCTGAAGCCTACGGCGGACCTGGCCTGAACTATGTGGCCTATGGTCTGATCGCACGCGAAGTGGAACGCGTCGACTCGGGCTACCGCTCCATGATGAGTGTGCAAAGTTCGTTGGTGATGTTGCCGATCTTTGAGTTTGGTACCGAAGGCCAGCGCCAGAAATACCTGCCCAAACTCGCTACCGGCGAATGGATTGGCTGCTTTGGCCTGACTGAGCCCGACCATGGCTCTGACCCGGGCTCCATGGCCACTCGCGCCCACAAGGTGGCGGGCGGCTATAAGCTGAGCGGTGCCAAGATGTGGATATCGAACTCGCCGATTGCCGACGTTTTTGTAATCTGGGCCAAAGAGGTCAGCGAGAGCGGCCAGGTCGGCCCGATTCGCGGCTTTGTGCTGGAAAAAGGCATGGCCGGTCTGACCGCGCCCACGATCCACGGCAAGGTCGGCCTGCGCGCCAGCATCACCGGTGAAATCGTGATGGACGGGGTGTTTTGTCCCGAAGAAAATGCGTTTCCTGAGGTGCAGGGTCTTAAAGGGCCATTTACCTGTTTGAACAGCGCCCGCTACGGCATCGCCTGGGGCGCCCTGGGTGCGGCAGAAGACTGCTGGTTGCGCGCCCGCCAGTATGTGATGGACCGCAAGCAGTTTGGTCGCCCGCTGGCCGCCAACCAGCTGATTCAGAAAAAACTCGCGGATATGCAAACCGAGATCACGCTGGGTCTGCAGGGTTGCCTGCGTCTGGGTCGCATGAAGGACGAGGGCACCGATGCAGTCGAGATTACCTCGCTGCTGAAGCGCAATTCCTGTGGCAAGTCGCTGGACATTGCCCGTCTGGCACGCGACATGATGGGCGGCAATGGCATCTCCGACGAGTACGGTGTGGCGCGCCATCTGGTTAATCTTGAGGTGGTGAACACTTACGAGGGCACACACGACATTCACGCGCTGATTCTGGGTCGGGCGCAAACAGGACTTGCTGCTTTCGCCAATTGATATAAAGCCAAGTCCATGACCACCCCAACCGCCGCTCTGTCCCACCTCAAAGTCCTCGACCTGTCCCGTGTTCTGGCTGGCCCCTGGTGTACCCAGATGCTGGCTGACCTGGGGGCTGATGTGGTCAAGGTCGAGCGGCCTAAGGTGGGTGACGATACGCGCCACTGGGGGCCCCCGTTCCTGCAGGATGCGCAGGGTAACGACACCCACCAGGCGACCTACTTTACGGCCTGCAATCGCAACAAGCGCTCCATCACCATCGACATGGCGCAGCCCGAGGGCCAGGCGCTGATTCGTCAGATGGCACAAAGCAGCGATATTCTGGTGGAGAACTTCAAGGTCGGTGGACTGGCCGCGTACGGGCTGGACTATGCCAGCCTGAAGGCCCTTAACCCGCGCCTGATTTATTGCTCGGTCACGGGTTTTGGCCAAGAGGGTCCCTACGCCGAACGCGCTGGCTACGACCTGATGATTCAGGCCATGAGCGGCATGATGAGCATCACCGGTCGCCCCGACGAGGTGGCCGGCGGTGGACCGCTGCGCGTGGGGGTAGCGCTGACGGATCTGTTCACCGGTGTCTACGCCACCAGCGCCATTCTGGCGGCCATCGAGGTGCGCCACCGCACCGGCGAGGGCCAGCACATCGACATGGCGTTGCTGGATGTTGGCATGGCGATTCTGGGCAACCAGGCCGCCGGTTTTTTGAACACCGGACAGGTGCCGCAGCGCCAGGGCAATAGCCACCCCAGCCTGGCGCCCTACCAGGACTTTGAGACCGCCGATGGCGCTATGCTGCTGGCGATTGGCAACGATGGCCAGTTTGCCCGCTTTTGCCAGGCCGTGACCCGCCCGGACTGGGCGGCGGACCCGCGCTTTGCCAGCAACACCCTGCGCGTCACGCACCGCGAGGTGCTCATACCCGCCATGCAGGCCCTTACCCGAACCCGCACCACCGCCGAGTGGGTGGCCTTGTTTGAAGACAAGGCCGTGCCTTGCGGCCCGATCAACGACATCGGGCAGGCCTTTGATGATGTGCAGGTGAAGGCGCGAGGACTGGTGGTTCGCCAGCCGCTGGCTCCGGCCACGGTGACGAAGACCGCAGTTGATTCAATCGCCACGGTCGCCAGTCCGCTGCGCCTGATGGCCACGCCCCCCGTACTTACCCGGCCACCGCCGGCGCTGGGCGAACACACCGATGAGGTGCTGGCGGGACTGGGACTGGGCGCCGCAGATATTGCGGCGCTGCGTGCGGCGGGGACGGTGTAGGTTTTCGGGTCAATCTGTCCCACGGCACAGCCGCACATCACGCTCACCCCGGTTCCAGCAAGGGCTGGCGGCCTCGCGGTCAAGCCGGGGAATGCCGTCGCTGTTGATCTGCGCCACACGGGTAGCCAGACTGCGCACGCCCTGTTTGTCCAGCTGCAGGCGTAGCACCCATCCCGTGCGCTGGTTGGCATTGTCGGTTTCCTTCATGACGAAGTTGCCGACACTGTAGATGATGGGTTTGCCCTGGTAGTGGGCGATTTCCTGGGTGACATGGGGGTGGCCGCCAATGACGGCATCGGCACCGGCGTCAATCATGGTGCGGGCCAGCTGGCGCTGGCGGGGGTTTGAGGTGAGCTCGTTCTCCCAGCCCCAGTGCATGACCGGAATCACCAGATCCGCCTGGTAAACCAGGCGCGCGGTTTTAATGTCTGCCACAACCTGCGCATCTTCACTCCAGGCAACGCCGGGTGCGTTGTAGTCCGCTTCAAAACTGCGGGGCATAAATTCGTTGTAGCTCAGCAGGGCAATACGCAGCCCCTTGCGCTCAATGATGAGCGGGGTGTGGGCCTCGGTCAGGTTGTTGCCACCGCCAAAATAACCTAGCCTGGCCTTTTTTAACAGGCCCAGCATTTCAGAAAATGCTGGGCGGCCAAAATCGCCTGAATGGTTGTTGGCCAGTGCCATGGCATCAAAGTGCTGCTGCAGCACCGGCAGCGTGCGCGGATGGGCCCGGAAGGTGTAGTTCTTGTCGCCCGCAGAGCCGGTGGTGGCGACCACGCATTCAAGGTTGCCAATGCGAATGTCGGCCTCGCGAAAAACGCCGGCAAAGTCGGCAAAGGGGTCCTCGCCCCGGCGAATCATCTCGCCGGCCGCAGCGTCCAGCACGATGTCGCCGGCAAACACCAGGCTGACGGCGCTTGATGCGTCAGCGGCAAAGCCTGCGCCACACCAGGCCAGGGCCAGGGCGCAGAGCCCATGAGACAACACAGATTTCATGGCTGGACGCCTTCCAGGGTGCAGTGGTAGAGCAGTTCGCGCTCCATCGTTCCGGCATACAGATGCTGTTCGCCGGTGAGTGGGTAGGGCGTTGTTGTGGCCGCAAAAGGCGGCAGGTAGTTTGTTGCCTGAATCAGCAGAGGCTGCTGCGGGGTCTCAAAGTAGGCGTAAAGCTTGATATAAGTCACCTGACCCTCGGTGCCGACCATGACCGCCTTGAAGCGAAAGCGTTCGCCGATCGCCACCGAGGCCACCGGGTAGGGGTCGACCACCGGGCCGGTTTCAAGTGTCTGGGTGCTACCGGCATAGGTCACATGGCAGCGCAACAGCGGCGCGGCGACAGCGGCGTGATTTAGCATTAGCCCTGTCAACGTGAGTCCGGCCAGACGACTGAGGCGTAGGTATTTCATGGCGCGTATTCTGCATGATCCATTTAAGCGCCGCTGGCAACTGGGCGGCCAGGGCCTGGGCTGGTATTGACTATCATGGTGTCAACAAATAACCAGAGTTCTACGATGGCGCAATATTGAAGAGTTGGCTGGCTGAAGCTCATGTAGAAAGTGC
>JBLHZH010000066.1:0-9083 GCA_047629695.1 Rhodoferax sp. | reverse complement strand
CAAAGGCTTCGGCTTTGTGGAAATGGGCAGCGACGCTGAGGCACAAGCTGCCATCAACGGCATGAATGGTCAACAATACGGTGGCCGTGGTCTCGTTGTTAACGAAGCACGTCCAATGGAAGCACGCCCTCCACGCACTGGCGGCGGCGGCTTTGGCGGTGGTGCTGGCGGTGGCGGCGGTTACGGCGGCGGTGCTGGCCGTAGCGGCGGCGGCGGCGGTGGTGGTTACGGCGGCGGCGCTGGCGGCGGCGGTGGCCGTAGCGGCGGCGGCGGCGGCGGCGGTTACGGCGGTGGTCGTAGCAGCTACTAAGCATTAGACTGGCGTTGACGCCAATCAAATCAGAAAAGGGCCCTTGTGGCCCTTTTCTGATTTGGGAATATGGCGCTGATCCAAATACCCTGCGTCATCGTCAATCCGTAGGGCATAGCCTAAAGCTTGGTTTAATTTGCGATACCGGGTACCAATACCCCTTTGACACGACCTTTTAGTTGCATAAAGCCATCTTGGTTGCTGAAATCCATACTGTCGGCGGTGAACTGGTCACGACCGCGGGTCAGGGTCACCGGTTTGTCTGACACAACGCGTTCGGTTTCTATAAAAGCATGCAGAAATTCGCTGCGATAGGCGACGCGTGGCAAAGTTTTGCCCGCTGGATCAATTATTGACTCACTCACTACATGGGCATCACCAAACAATCGAACTTCAGAGGCGTCGGCATTAGTGAGTGCGCGTTTGGCCGTTGCGGTGGTCAGACGGCCAGCTTCGTTGTAGCTCCGGATATTGACAAGGTCAATCTCCACCGTATCGGTGTCTGGGTAGTGGCGGGCGTAGGTGCCACGCACTTCGCTTTTCAGGCGGCCCGTAGCGTCGAAGGTTTTCACTGAAAACTGGCGCATGAAGTAATCAGGCTCATGTTGTACCTGTACTTCTCGCCCAGTAGGCTGCGTGAGCGGTGTGCTGCGTACCAGCCAATAAGTCCCCAGCGCCAGGAGCCCCATCAGAATCACGGGCACATAAAGTGAAAGGCGATCCCAGGCGCTGTGCAGCCAGCCAATCATCGTGTGCTTTCCGCTAGCAAGTTGACATACTGGCCGCTGGCGACCAGCAGCAAGTCGCATAACTCCCGCACAGCGCCCTCGCCGCCACGGGCCTGCGTGACGTAATCAGCGATGGCTTTCACTTCAGCATGGCCTTGTGGTGGCGAGCAGGCCAGGGCGCAGCGCTGCAGCACCGCAAGGTCGGGCCAGTCATCGCCCATGGCAGCGGCCTGATGCCAGTCCAGCCCCAAGGTCTTGAGGGTTTTCTCGGCGGCGGGTCGCTTGTCTTCGGTGCCGTAGTGCACGTGCTCAATGCCCAGCGCGGCAAGACGTAGACGCAAGGGTTTGGAGTCGCGCCCGGTTATGACGGCCGGGGTGATGCCAACGCGCTGCAAGAGCTTCAACCCCTGGCCGTCCAGGGAGTGAAAGCGCTTGATGGTTTCACCGGCCTCCGTCAGGTATAAGCCGCCATCGGTCATTACGCCATCGACATCAAAGAAGACGACGCGTATGCCTTGGGCCTTGAGGAGTAGTTCAGCGTCAAAGTTAAGTGCAACGGCTGCCATCAGATCACCTTAGCCCGTAACAAGTCATTGGTGTTGAGCGCACCGCATAACTGGCCGGCGGTATCCAGCACCAGAACGCTGGTGATGCAGTGGCGTTCCATCAGCTCAGCGGCCTCAACCGCCAGCGCGTCAATGGCGATGGTTCTGGGATTAGGGTGCATGACTTCTTGTGCGGTAGTACTGCGCAGATCAATGCCTTTTTCCATCAGTCGACGCAGGTCGCCATCGGTGAAGATGCCAAGTACATGTTTGCTGTTGTCCACAATGGCCGTCGCTCCCAGGCCCTTGCAACTCATCTCGCGCATCAGTTCGCTAAAGCTGGCTTGGGGGCCGACATGGGGCACGTCATTGCCTGCGCGCATCACATCACTGACATGGGTCAGCAGCTTGCGTCCCAGCGCACCGCCCGGATGCGAGCGGGCAAAGTCTTCGGCCTTGAAGCCGCGCGCATCCAGTAGGGCGACTGCCAGGGCATCACCCAGCGCGAGTTGGGCGGTAGTACTGGCCGTGGGCGCTAGATTCAGTGGGCAGGCCTCTTTCTCGACGCCACAATCGAGAAAAATATCAGCATGCCGCGCCAGTGTCGATTCAGCCCGTCCGGTCATCGCAATCAGGGGTGCGCCCATGCGCTTGAGCATCGGCAGAATGGCGGTCAGTTCCCCTGACTCCCCGCTGTTGGAGATTGCCAGTACCAGGTCGACGGCTTTGATCATGCCCAGATCGCCATGACTCGCCTCGGCTGGATGCACAAACATGGCGGGCGTCCCGGTTGAAGCTAGGGTGGCGGTAATCTTGCGTCCGATATGACCACTTTTGCCGATGCCCATCACCACAACGCGGCCGCGCACTGCCAGTATCATCTCAACCGATTTGGCAAAGGAGGCGCCCAGGTGTTGTTTCAATCCCAATATGGCTGCCGCTTCGATATCCAGTGTTTCTTGGGCCAGTCGAATGGCCTGTGCCGGGTTAAAAAGGGGGTGAGGCGTAAGTAAACTTGTCATCTCCTCATTTTATCGGCGGCTGCAGCACCCCTGCACAATAGGTATTTCACCCTACCGCGATCAACGCGACGTTGTCAGCTTATTTACCGATGCAAAAGCTGGAGAAAATAACCCCCAGCAGGTCGTCCGAGGTGAATTCACCGGTGATCTCGCTGAGGGCGTTTTGTGCTAAACGCAACTCTTCTGCCAGCAAGTCCAGTGACTGGGCCTGAGCCGCCAGATGTGCGTCGGCTTGGAGCAAATGCGCATCAACTTGGCGCAGCGCCTGCACATGGCGTTCTCGTGCAATGTAGACGCCCTCAGGTGCTGATTGCCAACCTGCCACCTCAAGCAACTGACGACGCAAGGGGTCCAAGCCGGCACCGGTCTTGGCCGACAGCGTCAGGCCATTGAGCCGTTCCGGTGCCAGCAGGGCATCGGCCTTGTTCCAGATGTCGATCACGGGGACGCTGGTCGGTAGTTTTTCGGCTAATGCCCGTGCAATAACATTATCATCCGCGAGGTAACTGGCATTCTCCATGCGCGTCAGGTCATGCAAAAATAAAACGGCGTCAGCCGTTTCTATCGCATCCCAGGCCCGCTGGATCCCAATAATTTCAACTTCGTCATCACTCTGACGCAGACCGGCGGTGTCAATCACATGCACCGGCACGCCTTCGATCTGGATGGTTTGCTGTACTTTGTCACGAGTGGTGCCGGCCACAGGCGTCACAATCGCCAACTCGGCTCCTGCCAAGGCGTTGAGCAGCGAAGATTTGCCTGCATTTGGCTGCCCCGCCATCACTACCTTGATGCCTTCGCGTAATAGGGCACCTTGGCGCGCTTTCTGAAGCACGACTTGCAGTGTTTGCTGCAGTTTTGATAGTTGCCCTTGTGCGTCCGCTTGGCGCAAAAAGTCAATTTCTTCTTCAGGAAAGTCTAGCGTAGCCTCGACCAACATACGCAGATGAATCAGGGCATCCCGCAAGGTGTGAATCTCAAGGGAGAACGCGCCCGATAGCGAGAGGCTGGCGCTTCGGGCTGCCGCCTCGGTGCTGGCATCAATCAGATCAGCAATCGCCTCGGCCTGAGCCAGGTCAATCTTGTCGTTGAGAAACGCACGTTGTGAAAACTCACCGGGCAGTGCGATACGCAGACCCGGCAGGCAGGGCTGCTGACTGACGTCATTTAACTTTGCTGCCGCTTCGAGTGCACGGGCCAGTAGCAACTGCAGCACTACGGGTCCGCCATGGGCTTGAAGTTCCAGTACATCTTCGCCAGTAAAGGAGTGAGGCGCGGGAAAATAAAGGGCCAATCCCTGGTCGATCACGACCCCTTTGCTATCCAGAAACGGCAGGTAAGTGGCGACGCGGGGTTTGAGGCTCTGCCCCAGCAGGGACTCAATCAGCGCCCCGATGCGCTGACCGCTGACCCGCACAATGCCGACCGCGCCCCGACCGGGGGCGGTGGCAATGGCGGTAATCGGATCCTGATGGCGCGGCAGCGACACGGAGAAGTTAAAACTTGGGTAAGTTGAACTGCGGTGGCACACCCATGCGGGTATTGATCACCCACTGCTGTGCAATCGACAACACGTTATTGGTAATCCAGTACAGCACTAGGCCGGCCGGGAAAAAGAAGAACATGATGCTGAAGGCCAGTGGCATGAACCACATTAGTTTGGCCTGCAGTGGATCGGGTGGTGCCGGGTTGAGAGCGGTTTGCAATACGGTAGTCAAGGCCATGATCACCGGTAAAATATAGAAAGGATCCGGCGATGAGAGGTCGTTAATCCACAAAATCCAGGGCGCATTGCGCATCTCGACGCTCGACAACAGCACCCAGTACAAGGCAATGAACACAGGGATCTGGATCATGATCGGGAAGCAACCACCCATCGGGTTGACTTTCTCCTCGCGGTAGATGCGCATCATCTCTTGCTGCATCTGCTGTGGGCTGTCTTTCAGACGCTCACGCATTTCGGTGATCTTCGGGTTGACGGCCTTCATCTTGGCCATGCTGGCGTAGGCCTTGGCATTGAGCCAGTAAAAAGCAGCTTTCAAAGATAACACCAGCGCCATGATGGACCAGCCCCAGTTTCCGATGAAGCTGTGCAGTTTGTCCAGTAGCCAGTACAAAGGCTTTGCCAAAATGGTGAGCCAGCCGTAATCCTTGACCAATTCCAGTCCGGGGGTCAGCGCGGACAAGACTTTTTCTTCTTGTGGGCCGGCAAAGAATCTGGCTTCCACGATTTGGCTTCTGCCTGGCGCAATATTGTCCAAAGCTGTGATCATGCCGACCGCATACAAATTGGTGTCCACCTTACGCATGAAGAGGTCGCGTTTGATGCCATCGCCCAGCAACCAGGCGCTGGCAAAGTAATGCTGAACCATCGCGACATAACCCACATCGGCAGTCTTTTCAATATCGACCTTGTTGTTTTCAATGTCTTTGAAATCAACTTTCTGATATTTCTTGGCCTCGGTATAGACCGCCGGACCTGTGAAGGTGGAGTAAAAAGAGGACTCGCCAGGTGGTTTGTTGCCATCGCGCACCAACTGCAGGTACAACTGGGGTGACACCGGGACTGAGCCTACGTTGACCACTTCATGCTTGACTGCCATGGCGTAGGCGCCGCGCGTTAGGGTGTATGTTTTTATCAGTTTGACACCACTCAGCTCTGGTGATTCAAAGCGGACAACCAGTTCCTGGCTGCCCTCGGCCAGCGTGCGGTTGCCCGGAGCCACCGTCATGGTCGTTTTGTGGGTCGGAAAGGTGGCACCCGAGGCGCCTGCAATCAGACCCGTTTGCGCCATGTAGATGCGGTCCGGGCTGTTGTCAAGCAAGACGAATAGATTGGATTTTTTTGCCATGTCAATGTGCTTGACAAACTCGGTCTTAATCAGCGAGCCACCTTCGGTATCAAACGTCAGCTTTAGGACGTCCGAAGTCACTACCAGGGTCTCTCGGGGCGCCGCGGGTGCTGTCGTGCCTGCCGCAATGGCCGAAGAAGCGACTGCAATCTGCGTCGGACTGGTCGTGGTGCTAGTCGACGGCACACCGCTTGGCACGCTGTTTGGAGGCACTTGCGGTGAGGTGGCTACCGCTGTTTTGGTCTGGCTGGGGAAGAACG
The DNA here is from genome assembly GCA_047629695.1 of Rhodoferax sp. Classification (GTDB taxonomy): domain Bacteria; phylum Pseudomonadota; class Gammaproteobacteria; order Burkholderiales; family Burkholderiaceae_C; genus Rhodoferax. Next base: position 3,366 of record JBLHZH010000066.1, on the reverse strand, counting down.
TAGCTTTATGGCCGTTATAGACCTGCCACTGATCCCATAACAAAACCATGGAAAAGCCAAAGATCACCCACAAAATGGTGCGCCGAATATCGTTCATGAAGACTTCTTTTCCGTACGAGAGGGAATTAGCTGTGTAAAGAGCCGGGGTTTTTTGGTGGATACAGGGTCAAGCCCGCCCACACACCATGGATGGCAACGTGCCAGTCGTGCCAAAGTCATATAAGCACCGGCAGCCGCGCCATGCGTCTGTAAGGCCTGTAACGAATAGGTGGAGCAGGTTGGCTCAAAGCGGCAGGACGAACCCAACCAAGGACTCAGCAGCAAGCGGTAGCCCTTGACTAAACCCACCAGCACGGCCTTCATCATGACGGTGACGCTTTTGTGATAGCCCGAGGGGTGTACGTGCCCACTTTGGCAAATAATTGCTGCAGTTCTAGGCGTACAGCTTCCTTGAGCACCTCAGAGGTGGCGCTCAAAAATTCCTTACGGTCAAAACCGGCACGCAATCGAACTACATACGCCGCTACCGGAAAAATCGACTTTAAATCGGTACTTACGGTGTAAATCTGGCGTTTGATGGCGTTACGGGTGACTGCGCGCTTGGCCCAGCGTTTGGGCACCATGGCACCCATCCAGACATCCTGAATAATAAAAAGCGCCAACGAAGGCGCTCTTGAAGCGGCAGATGTTTGGGGCTCCATCGGACGTGCCTCTAACTGGGCGCGATGCAGAGCAAACCGCGCCGTACGTGAAATAGTACCGCCAGCCAGAACTGCTTGAAACTGGCTTCTCGTTTTTAATCGCTGCAATGGGGGGCCGCGGTTGAACGAAAAGTCAGCTGCGCGCTTTGCGGGCAGCCAGAATCAAACAGCCAGACGCTTGCGGCCTTTGGCGCGGCGTGCGTTGATCACGGCACGGCCGCCACGGGTTTTCATGCGAACCATAAAGCCGTGAGTGCGGGCGCGTTTGATCTTGGAGGGCTGGTAAGTGCGTTTCATTTTGGAAATCCTAAAGGGCTCAATGTCGACCCACTCCTTTCAAGAGAAGCAGGCAGCTGTCTTATGTCCCCCGATTGAATCGAGGTAACTCACGATTATCGCAAACTTTCAAAGCCTCGGCAACATAAGTTGGTTGGCGTCAAGTTTTCTTTGCTTGTGCCGCCCCGCACTGGGGCCGCATAGCGTTCAACAGTTGCCTATAAAAATTACAAATTGTTGCATAAGTCGTCGCTATTTGCCAAGTGTGCAACGGCTAAAAGTGCTCATGCGGCGCCAGGTAGCGCCATTGGCCGACTGGCAGGTTGCCCAACATCACATTGCCAATGCGCACGCGTTTGAGTCCGACCACCTTGAGTCCGACCAGTTCGCACATACGGCGAATCTGGCGTTTCTTACCTTCAGTAAGTACAAAACGCAGCTGCTCGGGGTTTTGCCATTCCACTTTGGCAGGTTTGAGGACTTGGCCGTCCAAGCTCAGGCCGTGACGCAGCCGGGTCAGACCGGTCGGGGGAAACATGGCTTGCACATTGGTGCTCACCGGGTCGCCGTCGTTAATCTGCAGCAAGCGGTCTGGCTGGCCATCGGGCTCGATAAAGCCGGTGTAGCTCACGCGCACCAAGTATTCCTTTTCCATTACCGAGTCTTCGCCAATCAACTGGCGGGCTACGCGGCCGTCCTGTGTCAAGACCAGCAGGCCAATCGAGTCAATGTCTAGGCGCCCGGCGGGCACCAGACTTTGCAGCTGTTTAGGGTGAAAGAAGAAGCGGGTGTTGTCATCGATCCAGCGGTTTTGCGGCTGGATCAGGGTGATAGCGGGCGTATGACCGTCCTCGGCCTGGCCACTGACGATGCCCATTGGCTTGTTCAGCAAAATCGTCACCTGGTTGGCCTGTTGTCCCTGGGCCTGTTTGTTAATTTCGATGCGTACATCCGGCGTTACCTGCATACCCATGGTAGCGACCTCACCGTTGACCTTGACCCAGCCGCGGCCAATCCAGTCGTCGGCTTCGCGACGCGATGCCAGACCGAGTTCGGCCATGCGCTTGTTCAGGCGCACAGTGACGCCTGCTGGCGTGCTGCTGGCGGTCAAGGGTGCGCGGCCGGGAGGGGGCGTTGCGCGGCGAAAGGTAGGGGGTATTGGTGAATCTGTCATGGGTCTATTTTCAGTCGCTATTGGCGGTTGCCTTCGAGTTTCTATGGCTAAATTATTTTGAAAAAATGTGGCACCGCAGTGCCTGCAGGCTCAAGACGCGCAAGCCGCCATATTCAACCTGAATGGCACCGCGCTCGGCCAGCACCGTCAAGGCTTCGTTGACGCGCTGGCGCGACAGGCCGACCAGGTAGGCCAGTTCCTGCTGGGTGATGCGCAGCACCTCACCCATGCCGAGGTAGAGTACTAGGTTGAATAAGGCGGCGAGACTGCGCGCTACGCGTAAATCAGGATTGCTCATGCGGTCAATTTCGCGCGCGGCAATGAACTGGGCCAGGCGTTTGTTGAGTTGGTTCATGACAAAGCGGTTAAAGCTAATCGAGTGGTCAAGTAACCAGTGGAATGTGTCCACGTTCAGGCCGACGACCAGGCTCTTGCGCAGAGCCCGGACGTTGTAACGGTAGATCTCACGCTTCAAGGCGGTACCCTCGCCAAACCAGCCGCCCGGTGGCATGCCGGTAAACGTGATGGACTGGCCATCGGCACTGTCGGCGCTCATTTTCAGTAGACCATCAAGCACACCGAACCAGTAGGTCACGGGGTGGCCCATGCGGCACACATATTCGCCAGACTGGGCCTCGGTGATCTGCAAATCGTCCATCACGCGTTCACGCTCGAGCGGTGCCAGTAAGGGCAACCATGAAATGGCGTCGAGTTCCGCCAGGATCAGGTGGCGGCGACGGTGAAACAGGCTAGAGTCCGCGCTCATGGTAGGGTAATAACTACTGTAAGTTGCTAATAAGTGAAGGGAAAACACCTACCGAGAAAGCCTTTGATTGTCGTCGAAACGACAACTTGACATCAAATCAATGACTACCATCGAACTCACTCCAGCAATCGACGCGCTATGGACCGAATTTGCTTTCATTTGACGACAAGGTACTGAGATGCAAACTACTTTTCCTCAACTTCTTTTAAACCACGCTGTCCAGCGTCCTACAGCGCCTGCCATGCGGGAGAAACAGTATGTGGACTTCACCCGCTTTCGTAGACAAATGTCAGCTTCCAGTTCGAAGCTGCTCGAATGCCAGCGGGCTCAGTTGATCTAGGTGACTGTGCCTGCGGACTCGATTGTAAAAACCCTCTATGTAATCAAACACGTCGGACTTGGCTTCCTGTCGGCAAGCATAGATACGCCGCCTGATTCGTTCCTTCTTC
>JBLHZH010000065.1:0-9095 GCA_047629695.1 Rhodoferax sp. | reverse complement strand
AGCATTCCCGGCATTTTTGCCGCCGGTGACGTACAGGACCATGTCTACCGCCAGGCCATTACCAGCGCTGGCACCGGCTGCATGGCGGCGCTCGATGCCCAGCGTTTTTTAGAGCAGGATTGAAAAAGATATAATCAAAGGCTTTACCGGATTTATTCGGCGAATCTCTTTACCGCCACATCCTTTTGTGGCGAGGTGCGGCGAAAGCTGTTAACGAGTGAGCGTGCAAACGCTCACGTCTTCTGGAGTGTCCACATGGCACGCGTATGTGAAGTTACGGGCAAAGGCCCCATGGTTGGGAATAAAGTTTCCCACGCCAACAACAAAACCAAGCGCCGGTTCTTGCCGAATCTGCAATATCGCCGTTTCTGGGTCGAGACCGAAAACCGTTGGATTCGCTTGCGAATCTCCAACGCAGGTCTGCGTTTGATCGACAAAAACGGTATTGATGTCGTGCTCGCAGACTTGCGTTCACGTGGCCAGGCATAAGGAGCAGCACTATGGCAACCAAAGGCGGACGCGAGAAAATCAAGCTTGAATCTACAGCTGGCACCGGTCATTTCTACACCACCAGCAAGAACAAGAAAACCATGCCCGAGAAGATGCTGATCAAGAAATTTGATCCAAAAGCTCGCAAGCACGTAGATTACAAGGAAATGAAACTGAAGTAATTCAGGTTTATCCCCACAAAAAAAGCCCGCTCAACGCGGGCTTTTTTTGTGGGCCATCGTTTCTGCAAGCTGAGCATAACAATCCAAGAAGTCATGTACTGCCGCGGCCTCGCAGAGACGATAGGTCGTGCGTCAGGCAGTCTGCGCGGCGCGCAGACGCAGAGAGAACTCACGCAGCACTGCAATACCACTGGCCTCGGCGCGGTGACACCAGGCCTGCAGATCGGCGGCCAGCTGCTCGCGGGTGTGCGAACGACTCAGCCACAACTGGCGTAACTCTTCGCGCATGATGACCATTTTGTCGAGCACCGGCGAAATGGTTCGGGCCATCTCCAAATGGACTACTGCAGTGGCTGGCACCTTATCTGTGTCGCGGTGCAGCCAGCGCCGTGCCGCCTTAATGACGGAGGCATCGGCGCTGCGTGACTGCATGGCCACGACTTCGTCTTTGAAGGTACGGCGCATGTCGAGCGCATAACCAGCCATGATTTCATAGCGGTTGGAAATCAGGGTTTCCAGTGTGGTCGCGTCGGCGAGCGGTCGCATATTGCCAAACGCCAACTTAGGCGGGGTCTTTTTGACAGTCGCCAAGCCTGTCATTTGCATCAGGCGAATGTACATCCAGCCAATATCGAACTCATAGGGCTTGACTGACAATTTGGCTGATGTCGGGTAGGTATGGTGGTTGTTATGCAACTCTTCACCGGCAATCAAAATACCCCAGGGTGAGATATTGGTGCTGTGGTCAGTCGCCTCAAAGTTGCGATAACCCCAGAAGTGTGCCGCCCCATTAATAATGCCAGCGGCCATGATAGGCGTCCAAGCCATTTGCACCGCCCACACGGACAGACCAGCGACACCGAACAAGGCCAGGTCAATGATCAACATGGCAGCAACGCCCTGCCATGAAAACCGGGTGTAGACGTTACGTTCAATCCAGTCGTTAGGGGTACCGTGGCCATAACGCGCCATAGTTTCCATATTTTTGGACTCAGCACGGTATAACTCAGCCCCTTGTAGCAGCACGGTTTTAATACCAAACACATGGGGGCTGTGCGGGTCTTCGGCCTGCTCGCATTTGGCGTGGTGCTTGCGGTGAATGGCGGTCCATTCCTTGGTCACCTGCCCGGTGGTAAGCCACAACCAGAAACGGAAAAAATGCGAGGCAACCGGATGCAGGTCAAGCGCGCGGTGCGCTTGGTGCCGGTGCAAATACACAGTCACACTCACCATGGTGATATGGGTGAAGGCCAACGTGAACAGCACAATCTGCCACCAAGTGAGTGCCAGAAACCCGTTTGAGAGCCAGTCAATGACTGCATCAAGTACAGCCCAGTCAGGTAACAACATATTTTTTAATGTCCTCAACGATCTATTAAGAATTATCAAACTTACGCAACATAGCGTCGTTTAGCTCATTTATTTTAATATTTTTTAAGAAAAACGACTACAGGACAACCCTATGAAAATAAGGTTGTCTGAAACATGAGGTGCGTCAGTTTTTCTGCCAAACCGCCGCGAAAAAGCCATCGGTCTGGTGGCGATGCGGCCACAGGCGAAGATAGCGCTGACCGTTGTCGCCACCACTGCAGAGTTTGTTCGCACCTTCGACTTTAAGGTCGGTCAGCACCGCACCGACTTCCAGCAATGTGAAGTCTGGATTGGCTTCACTGAAGGCCTCTGCAATCGCCTCGTTTTCTGGAATCATCACGCTGCAAGTGGCATAGACAAGACGGCCACCGGGCTTCAGCAGGCGTGCGGCACTTTGCAAAATAGCGGTCTGCGTAACTGCCATCTGCTCCACCAGCGCCAGCGTCTGACGCCATTTAAGGTCGGGGTTGCGGCGCAGGGTGCCCAAGCCCGAACAAGGAGCATCGACCAGTACCCGGTCAATCTTGCCCGACAGGCGCTTGACGCGGTCATCGCGCTCGTGGGCAATGGCCGCCGGGTGCACATTGGACAAGCCACTGCGGGCCAACCGGGGTTTGAGCGCATCGAGTCGGTGCGCCGAGGTATCAAAGGCATAAAGACGCCCGGTACTGCGCATGCCGGCACCAATCGCCAGCGTCTTGCCGCCGGCGCCAGCACAAAAATCAACCACCATCTCGCCGCGCTTGGCATCCAGCAGCATGGCTAATAGCTGAGAGCCTTCGTCCTGCACCTCAAAGGCGCCCCGGGTAAAGGCATCCAGCTTGTTCAGCGTAGGTTTGCCGGCAATGCGCAGGCCCCAGGGCGAATAAGCGGTGGGCAAGGCCTTGATGCCGAGTTGCGCCAGCTCTTTTTGTACGTCAGCGCGCTTGGCGTTGAGCGCGTTCACGCGCAGGTCCAAACCGGCGCCCTGGTTGAGACTCTCGGCCAATTGCCAGAACTCATCGCCCAGTTGGTCTTTGAGCGGTTGCACCAGCCACTCGGGCAGGTTGTGGCGATGGCGCTCCATCAAGTCAGGGACATTAATTTTTTCGCACTGGTTGATCCAGTTGGTTTCCTGCTCGGTCAGAGCACTGCGCAGGAAATCACCGGGGCCGTAAAACCCCAAAATAGCCAGACGACGCTCTTTGGGGCCGCTGCCGGAGGGGGCAAAGTGGTCAAACAACAGTTTTTTGCGCAGCACAGTGTAGACCGTACCAGAGAGTGTGGCGCGTTCGCGAGGCCCAAGACCGCGGTTGTCACGAAAAAACTTCGAGACAATGGCGTCAGTGGGGTGGTCAAATTTGAGAGTGAGCCGGACGAGTTCGGAACAGACGTCGAGTAGAGCTTTAGGATGCATAGCTTTGGATTGTCCCATGACTGACGCCTTACTCCCACCGCTTATTCCGACCCGAAAGGGACAATACCGCCATTACAAAGGCCTGCCCTACGAAGTGATCGACACCGTGCGGCATAGCGAAACGCTTGAGCCCATGACTCTGTACCGGGCCCTATACGGTGAACGGGGGCTTTGGGTGCGCCCGGCCGCCATGTTTGCAGAAGACGTGGTAATCGATGGCGTACGCCAGCCCCGCTTTACCCGGATGGGCGATTAAACGGCCATGCAACGCCAGCTTTACAGGGACTTAACCCGAGTGAAACCGGGGGGTCATGGTGCTTTGGCACAATTCACAGACAACACTGTCATGTGCCCTACAAATTGATCACCTCCCCCTTTATTACCGCCCCGCTGCCACGTCAGGCCGGCCTGCGCGTTTTCACCATGACACTGACCTGTGCGTTCATGCTGGGCGGCTGCGCGCCCTGGTCGCCCCAAAGCCCGGCACGGTCGGGTCTGGCGATCCCCAGCGATTGGTCGACCTCTGCCGCGCTTGCCGGCGACAACTCCATCGCAGCGGCAAAGACGGCAAGTTCACTGGCACAGTGGTGGCAGCGCTTTGACGACCCGCTGCTGGCCTCGCTGGTGACCCAAGCTTTGGTGGCCAACACCACAGTCTGGTCGGCGCAAGCCGCCTTGCAGCAGGCTCGGGCCTTGCGCGATGTGCAGGGCGCCAATTTATTGCCAAGCGTCTCAGGGAACAGCTCGGTAGAGCGCAGGCGCACCAGCCACAACGAGACCAGCAACAATTTTCGGGTTGGGCTTGATGCCAGCTGGGAGCCCGACATCTTTGGTCGCCAGCGCAATACGCTGAACGCCTCTGAGGCCGACGCCTTGGCCAGCCAGGCCAGCCTGGGCAATGTCCAGGTGTCGGTTGCCGCCGAGGTCGCGTTGGCCTATATCCAGTTACGTGGCCAGCAGGCCCAGTTACTGATTGCCCGCAACAGCTTGCGCAGCCAGCAGGAAACCCTGCAAATCACCGACTGGCGCGCCCAAGCCGGACTAACCACCTCGCTTGAAGTGGAGCAGGCGCGCACTGCCAGCGAACAAACGGCAGCGCAAATTCCGACACTGCAGGCCGCCATTGCCAGGTCCTCGCATAGTTTGGCGGTGTTGACCGGCCAAACACCGGTAGCCCTGCAAGCGCTGGTGCTAGCGCCGCAGCCTATACCGCAGGCCGCCAGCGAGCTGGCGCTGGCGATTCCGGCCCAAACCCTGCGCCAGCGGCCTGACCTGCGGGCCGCTGAATTGCGCGTCAGCGCAGCACTGGCCCGGGTCTCGGTGGCCGACGCAGCACGCTACCCCAGCTTCTCACTAAGCGGCTCACTCGGCCTCAATGCCCTGACGCTGGGCGGTTTAGGCAACGCCGGCTTGGCCAGCAGCCTGCTCGGTGGCATTGCCGTGCCGCTGTTTGACGGCGGTACCGCCCGGGCCCAGGTGCTGGCGCAGGAAGGCGCCCTGGAACAGGCCCGTGCCAGCTACCAAGGCATCGTGCTGACGGCCCTGAAAGATGTTGAAGACGCGCTTTCAGCCCTGCAAGGTGACCGGGCGCGCCTGGTACGCCTGCAAAATGCGGCCACCGCGGCCGGCGATGCCGATCTGTTGGCGCAACAACGCTATGCCAGCGGCCTGATCGACTTTCAAACCGTGCTGCAAACCCAGCGTGCCCTACTGAGCACACAGGACAGCGTGGCCACTACCCGCACCGACATCAGCGCCGACCATGTGCGCCTGTACAAGGCACTGGGTGGCGGCTGGAATTAAGCGTTGTGCCCACACAACCTGCCCCCTTTTTTAAATATAACCCGAATTACCATCGCCTATCATGACCCCTCAAGCTGCCGCCAGTGAACCCATCGCCCCCGCTGACCTGCAAGCCCTGCTGGATGAGGCGCCACCCAAAGTCTGGTGGCGCCGCAGCATGCTGTGGATCAGCGTCCTGCTGCTGATCCTGGCAGGCGTTGGCTACTACTCTTGGCAGCTGCGTGCGCAACGCAATGCGGCACCGATTTTTGTCAGTGAGGCCCTGAAACAAGGCAACCTCACGCTCACTGTGGCCGCTAACGGTACACTGCAACCCACCCGCTCTGTCAACATTGGCAGCGAGTTGTCGGGCACCGTGTTACGGGTGCTGGTGGACGTCAACGACCAGGTCAAAAAAGGCCAGGTGCTGGTGGAACTGGACACCTCCAAACTGAGCGACCAAGTGGCTCGTTCACGCGCCTCACTGGCGGCCGCCAACGCCAAGGTAGCGCAGGTCGTAGCCACCGTGAAAGAAAGTCAGGGCAACTTAGCGCGACTCGAAGAAGTAGCACGCCTGTCAGACGGCAAAGTGCCCTCGAAAGCAGAACTTGACACCGGTCGGGCCACGCTGGAACGCGCCCGGGCCGACGAGCTGAGCGCCCGCGCCAGTGTCAACGAAGTCAAGGCAGCCGTGTCCACGGACGAGACTAACCTGTCCAAAGGCTCGATCCGCTCCCCGATTGATGGCGTGGTGCTGACCCGTACCGTCGACCCCGGTAATGCAGTGGCAGCCTCGCTGCAGGCCGTGACCCTGTTTTCATTGGCCGAAGACCTGAACAAACTCAAACTCCAAGTCAACGTCGACGAGGCCGATGTGGGCTCGGTCAGGGTTGGGCAAAAAGCCAGCTTCACCGTCAGCGCCTACCCGTCACGCCGCTACCCGGCCACCATCACCCGCGTCGCTTTCGGCTCCACCATCACCGAAAACGTGGTGACTTATGTCACCTATCTGGATGTTGACAACAGTGACCTGTCCTTGCGCCCCGGCATGACGGCGTCTGCCACCATCACCTCGACCGAGCTACGCGATGTGCTACTGGTACCCAACACGGCGCTGCGCTTCACACCCGCGCTGGCCGGCGTTGCCCCAGGTGCAGCCCGATCCTCAGGCGGCATTATGTCCAACCTGATGCCACGTATGTCGCGAGGCAGCACTAAAACCGCCACCGACACCGGACCAGTGCGCCAGATCTGGGTACTGCAAGGCGGCACGCCAGTCGCCGTGGCGGTCACCACGGGCATCAGCGATGGCCGCATGACCGAAATCACGGCGGGCGAACTGCAGGCTGGCGCGCAAGTCATCACCGACCAGCGTAGCGGCGGAGGCACGCCATGAACGCGGCCCCCCTGATTCAACTCCAGCGCGTCACCAAGACCTATGGCCAGGGCGCCACCGCTCTGCAGGCCCTCAAAGGGGTCGACCTGACCATTCAGGCCGGCGACTTTGTCGCCATCATGGGCCCCAGCGGCTCGGGCAAATCCACCGCCATGAACACCCTGGGTTGCCTAGACACCCCCAGCACCGGGGCCTACCTGTTCAGCGGCATACATGTGGAGACCCTGTCACGCGATCAGCGTGCGCGCTTGCGACGGCGTTTTCTGGGTTTTGTGTTTCAGGGCTTCAACCTGCTGGCACGCACCTCGGCCCAGGAGAATGTAGAGCTTCCCCTGCTGTACCGGGGCGAATCTGCCAAGGTACGCCGTCTGGCAGCAACCCAGGCGCTGGCCTCGGTCGGCCTGGCCGGTTGGGAGCATCACACGCCAGCTGAACTATCGGGGGGGCAACAGCAGCGCGTGGCGATTGCACGGGCCATCGTGACCGAGCCGGCCGTACTGCTGGCCGACGAGCCCACTGGCAACCTGGACACCCAGCGCAGCCGCGAAATCATGGAATTGCTGTGGGGCCTGAACGTGAATCTGGGCATCACCGTGCTGATGGTGACGCATGAAGCCGATATGGCGGCGTACGCCAAACGCATCGTGCGCTTTGTTGATGGCGTCGTCGCCAACGACACCCAGAACCCGCACCCAACCGGGCGGCATGCGCCCCAGTTGGCCGAGGCCGCCTGATGCTGCTCAACACCCTGCTGCTCGCCCTGCGCTCGATCCGGCGCAATTTGTTGCGCTCTTTTCTGACGATTCTGGGCATTGTGATTGGCGTCAGCGCCGTCATCACCATGGTGACGCTGGGCAACGGCGCCACGTTGGCGATCCAGAACCAAATCGCGGGTCTGGGTACCAACCTGCTGCAAATCCGCCCTGGCCAGCGCATGGGACCGGGCAGCGGGGGGGCACCCTCGTTCCGGGAGGCCGATGGCGCTGCCATTGCCACACAAATCGGCGGCATTGCCGCGGTAGCGCCTGAGGCCCGCAGCGGTGGTACGCTGGTGGCGAATGGGCGCAACTGGACCAGCAGCATCATCGGCAGCACCAATGCCTGGCTCACTACTGGTAACTGGCAACTCAGCACCGGGCGTGAATTCTCCGACGACGAATTGCGGGCCGGCTCCGCCGTCTGTCTGATTGGCGAAACCATCCGGCGCGAGCTCTTTGGTGCGCTACCGGCCGAAGGAGCGGCCCTGCGCGTACGACAAATATCGTGCACCGTCATTGGCGTGCTGGCCTCCAAGGGCCAGGGCGCGTTCGGCAACGACCAGGACGATGTGGTGTTGGTACCCCTGAAGACCCTGCAACGCCGCCTGACCGGCAACCTGCGTGTCAACACCCTGTTGGTGTCGATGATGGACGACAGTGACCCGACCCGAGTCAAGTCCAGCCTGACGCAGTTGTTGCGGGAGCGGCGCAAACTGGCCGATGGCGATGAAAGCAACTTCAACGTGCTCGACACCAAGCAACTGGCCGACACTTTGTCGGGGACCACCAAGGTGCTGACCATGCTGCTGGGCGCGGTGGCGGCCGTGAGCCTGCTGGTGGGCGGTATTGGCATCATGAATATCATGCTGGTGAGCGTGACCGAGCGCACGCGCGAAATTGGTTTGCGGCTCGCCATTGGTGCACTGGAGCGCGAGGTGCTGCTGCAATTCCTAATTGAGGCGGTGGTGCTGTCATCGCTGGGTGGCCTGATCGGTATCCTGCTCGCCACCCTGGCCTCACTGGGGCTCTCAAGCCTGATGGATGTACCTTACGTTTTTGATCTGGGTGTCAACCTGATGTCGTTCCTTTTTGCGGCTGGCATCGGCGTGGTGTTTGGTTACTTCCCGGCGCGCCGCGCCGCACAACTCGACCCGATCGAAGCCCTGCGGCACGAGTAAGCAGCCCCGAGCCCTGTTATTTTTGCAGCAACGCCGCAATCGCACGAGAATAAATCAGATGCTCTTGCGTCAGCACCCGAGCCGCCAGCCCATCGGCTGTGTCACCGACCAGCACCGGCACCACGGCCTGCGCCAAAATCGGGCCGTGGTCCAGGTTGACGGTGACTTGGTGCACGGTGGCACCGACAAACTGACAACCGGCATCCAGCGCGCGCTGCTGGGTGTGCAAGCCGGCAAAAGCCGGCAGCAACGAGGGATGAATATTGAGCAGGCGGCCAGCATAGCGGCTGACAAAGCCAGGCGTCAAAATGCGCATAAATCCGGCCAACACCACCAGCGCGGGTTGTTCGGGCGTGGCAAAGTCGTCAATCAGCTCGGACAGCGCCGCATCAAAGGCCTCGCGGCTGGCAAAGCTTTTATGGTCCAGCACCCGGGTAGCAATGCCTTGTGCCCGGGCAAACGCCAGGCCCGACGCATCGGCCCGATTGCTGATCACGGCGGTGACGCGCGCACCCCACTTTTGCGCCCACAAATCGCGTTGTG
>JBLHZH010000064.1:0-9132 GCA_047629695.1 Rhodoferax sp. | reverse complement strand
GGTCTAGCCTGGTTCATTTTTGCTAGACGTAGCGCGGCAATCCAGGAAGTTCACGGACTGTTGCAGCCTCGCAGAGACGATGCGATTTTGGTGCTTTCTCGCTCCCTCTATTTCAGCGCCTTGTCAATGGCCTGTGTGAGTTGCAGGCTGCCAGGCTCGACTGCGCTGGCAAAGCTGGTGACCACCTTGCCGCTGCGGTCGATCAGGTACTTGTGAAAGTTCCATTGCGGTGACTGGCCACTGGCTTTTAGTAGCGAAGCATAGAGCGGGTTGCGGCCCGGGCCCGTGACCACCGTTTTGGAAAACATAGGAAACTTGACGCCGTAGGTGTTAAAGCATAAATCGGCGATTTCCTTGCTGGACCCCGGCTCCTGTTTGCCAAAATCATTGGATGGAAAACCTAGTACCACCAAGCCTTTCGCCTGGTATTTGGCATACAGGTCTTCTAGGCCCTGGTACTGAGTGGTGAAACCGCAGTAGCTGGCGGTATTCACGACCAGCACGGCCTTGCCGGCATATTGACATAGGTTTTGCGGCGCCTCGTCCTGTAGGCGGCTGAACTGCTGCTGCAGAATTGCCGGACAGGCCGCTGCCGGTACTGAGGTTTGTGCCGCGGCGGGCAGGGGGCTTAAGGTGGCGGCGCCCAACAAGCTGATACCGGTAAGAATCTGGCGAATATTCATGGTGTTTTCTCAGGGGTCTAGGGAAGCGTCCCAGGCTTTTTCTATATTGCGTCTATCACGTTTGGTGGGGCGGCCGTGTTCCAGGCTCTGGGCCGGCTCGCTCCCCATGCGGCGTTGCTCGACCGCTTGGGCCCGCTGTTGAACACTTTCCGCTGTCTCGACATACAACAGCTGTGCTACCGGTGCCGGGCCGCGTTGTGCGCTCAGGCCTAGCACCGTGACGGCACGGGTGACGAGACCCTGGCGCATCAGCACGCTGTCACCGGCCTTAACTTCGCGTGCCGGTTTGGCGACCAGCCCGTTGACCTGCACCCGGCCCTTGACGATCTCGTCACTGGCGAGTGAGCGGGTTTTGTAAAAGCGGGCAGCCCAGAGCCACTTGTCAATGCGTAGTCGTTCCATATTAGGCCGTATTTTGTGTCATTGGCTGGCGCACCGTAGATTCAGTAGCTGCCGATATAGTCTTTCTTGCCGACTTCAACGCCGTTGTGACGCAGGATGGTGTAAGCCGTGGTGGTGTGGAAAAAGAAATGTGGCAGGCCGTAATTTAGCAGGTAGGACAGGCCGGTGAAGCGTTTTTCTTTGGGTGTGCCGGCTTGGGTGATGATTTCACGCGTGGCGGCCGTGTCGAAGTGCGCCACATCCAGCCCTTCGATGAAGGCCAGCACGGTGTCGATACGGGCCTGCAGGTCGGTAAAGGTTTGCTCGTTGTCGTCGAGTTTGGGCACCTCGACGCCAGCCAACCGGGCGGATACGCTTTTGGCGAAGTCGGTCGCTACCTGCACCTGACGCAGCAACGGGAACATGTCGGGGAACAAGCGCGCCTGCAGCAGCGCGTTAGGGTCGATTTTTTTCTCGGTCGCGTGCGTCTCGGCTTTGCTGAGAACGGTTTTAAGGCCCACCAGCATTTGCTTGAAAACAGGGATGGCGGCGGTGTACAGGGTTGAAGTCATGGAGTTTCCAGCAAAGTGTGTGAATTAAAAAATCAGGCGCCAGCGAGGCGCCATAGGGAGGTGACTTCGCTGGTACGGGCGGCGTGCAGGGCGTCGCTGGTGTCGGTCACTTTTTCGTGTTGTGGGCGGGCATCAATCCGGCTGATGACACGCAAGCCGTTTTGCTCAAAGGCTGCCAGCAACTCGGCGCGGGTGCGCAAGCCCAGGTGCTCGGCAAAGTCAGACAAAATCAGCCAGCCTTCGCCTTTGGGCGCCAAGTGCGCGGTCAGGCCTTTAAGAAATCCCATCAGCATGCGGCTGCCTTCGTCGTAGACCGCGTGCTCCAGCGGTGAACTGGGCCGGGCCGGCAACCACGGTGGGTTGCAGACCACCAGTGAGGCGCGACCTTCAGGAAACAGGTCCGCCTGTACTACCTGCACTTGTTTGGTCAGGCCTAGACGGTCGATGTTGTCGCTTGCGCAGGCCAGGGCCCGCGGGTCCAGGTCGGTGGCCACTACTTGCTGTACGCCGCGTTGTACCAGCACGGCGGCCAGCACCCCGGTGCCGGTACCAATGTCAAAGGCCATGATCGAATTCTGCCCCGAAGGCGCTTTGGGCAAGTGCGCCGTCGCCGCCAGGTGGATGTATTCCGCCCGCAGCGGCGAGAATACGCCGTAATGGGGGTGAATGCGGTTATTCGGGCTTTCGCCGAGCGCGGCGATTGCAATGCCTTTCTTGCGCCACTCGTGGGCACTGGTGATGCCCAGCAGTTCACGCAGCGAGGCCACCGAGGTGCCCAGTGTGTTGTCGACCGGGCCCCAGGCCTCGGTCACGGCCTGGCGCACATCGGGGGCGCGGCGCAGCGGAATGCTGTAGTCCGCATTGAACGGAATCAGCAACATGCCCAGCATGCGTGCGCGCTGAGACTGGGCTAATCGGTGACGGTTAAAGGCATCGGCCGGCGCGACCTCTTCGGCTGCCTTCTTGCGTTTGCGTGCCGGTACGTTGTCGGCGCGTCGGGCCAGTGCTTGCAGCAGTTGTTTGGCATTCTGGAAGTCGCCCCGCCATAATAAGGCCGTGCCTTCGCAGGCGAGTCGGTAAGCGGTGTCGGCGGTGGTGGTGTCGTCGGCCAGCACGACGCGTTTGTGGGGTGGCGCGCCACGTTCCGAACGCCACAGCGCCGTGCATTCGACGCCGGTCTCTGTCCAGCCCAGCGTCGGCAAGGGGGCATTGAGCGCGTCGGCGCCGGGAAGGGGAGAGGAATTAAGCATGGGCGATGAGTCAACGTAAAAAATGGACAGTCTGTAGTTTTAACAGATGAATTCGAAAGGCTGGATTATCCGGGTTTTCCATAGGTAAACAAGGGCTGGCAGGACAGCTTGCCTTCACGTATCAATCGGTCGCATGGGGCTTAAACATTCTTGTTAACCTTCAGGGCATGAACTCAACACCGAATAAGACGGACTCTTTGACCACTCCTGAAAACTTACCCTGCATCAATCTGGCGTTGCAGGGGGGTGGCTCTCATGGGGCTTTCACCTGGGGTGTGCTGGATGCGCTCCTTGAAGATGGCCGCGTTGACTTTGAAGGTATCAGCGGCACCAGTGCCGGCGCCATGAATGCGGTCGCCATGGCGCACGGCTTTGCTCAGGTCAACGATCAGAAAAAAGGTGACCCGCGTGAGGCTGCGCGTGAATCGCTGGCTAATTTCTGGAACGGCATTGTCAGCATGGGGGCCTTGTCCGAGGCGCAGCGCGCGCCCTTTGATCTCTTATTTGGTCATTCTTTTATGGACAACTTACCCGCCAATGTGTGGGTCAATGCGATGACGAGTTTCTGGTCGAATGCGGTCTCACCCTACCAGAGTAACCCTTTTGACATCAACCCCTTGCGTGAGTTTTTGGTGCACCAGGTCGACTTCGAAAGCTTGGTACGGCTTCAATCCCTAAAGGTATTTGTGGTGGCTACGCGGGTGTCATCCGGCAAGGCGGAAGTGTTTTCGGGTGAGCGTTTGACGGCAGATGCGGTCATGGCATCGGCCTGCATGCCAATGGCCTTCAAGGCGGTGGAGATTGAGGGCGATCATTTTTGGGATGGCGGCTACTCCGGCAATCCAGCCATCCACCCGCTCATTTATGAGTGCCGGACCCGCGACATCATGCTGGTACAGACCAATCCGATCAGGCGCGAGCAATTGCCGACCAGCAGCACCGAGATCATGGACCGGGTCAACGAGGTCACCTTCAATGCCGGTCTGATCTCGGAGATGCGCGCTATTGATTTTGTTAAGCGCTTGCTGGCCGAAGGTAAGCTCGACCCGACGCATTACAAGGACGTTTTAATGCATCGCATCGACGGCGGTGAGGTTCTGGATGCGTTTGCCGCCTCCAGCAAAACCTCGACTCGGGCCAGTCTGATTCATACCTTGCGCGATCTGGGGCAGGCTAATACACGCGCTTGGTTGGTACAACATCGCCCGGCGCTGGGCGTAGCTTGCAGTGTCAATATCAAGAAAGACTATCTGGACGATATGCGGGTACCGGTGAGGGCACGCGCGGCCTAAACACTCTCCCTTCCTTGAGTCACCTGCTCATGGAAAGCGAAGCACGGCAATCCAGAATATTTAGTACTTTACTGCGCCCTTATTTGATATTGCACTCGTGGCGCAGCAAGGCCAGCGCCTCGGTCAGGTCGTAATCGAAGTCACTGGTCAGTGCGGGGTGGGCTTCTTCCAGAAAATCTTGCCACAGCTGGACGTAAGCCGCTTGGTGCTGGACTGGTGCATGGTCCTGAATAAACTGGTGTGCCAACTCGGGGTCCAAGCCCGTTTTACGGACTTTACGCACCAGTGCGTTCGCCTTTCTGAGGGTCAGCAGGGTGCTGGCAGGGGTGTTTGTGGCTAGGCATAAAAACAGGGTCAACAGCGAACTCTCGTCACTGTGGCCACCGGTGGCTTTGGCCCAGGCTAGCGAGACCGAGCGGTCATGGTGATCGACTTCGCTCAGGCCGTTTTCCAACCAAAAATAACGACCCATGAAAGCAGGCGTCTGGTCAAACAGTTTGCGGGTAGCCAGAGTGGGGTCCAGAATTTTGGATAAATCTGTCAGCACCGACTGCCACACGGTCTGGACCGCGTCACGGCAAGTGAGCGGTAGCTCTTTGGGCAGAGTGAGGGGCAGTGTGAGTGCCTGTGCAGCCGCAGTGGTCAGGGCTGGAGCGTATTTTTTGCGCAATGCCAGCACCATTTTGTCAAAGGCCGGCCAGTCAGGCATTGAGCTGCGCCGGGTTGCCAAGCACAGCAAGGCGGTGCGGATGACAGCCTCGGCATCCGGTCCGGCTTCTTCCAGTTCGGCGGCGTCCAGTCCCAGGTCATCGGCGAGCCAGCGGGCGGCGTCAATGATCTGGGCCACCTGCAGGCGTTTTGTTAGCTCAGCCTGGTAGTCGGGGAGGCTGAGGCGCGACCATTTGGCCAGCAATGGAATGTGTTCGTCGGTGAAGCCGCCTGGCTCGTTCATGCCGAAGTGGCTGTTTTGCGGCATCACAATCAGGGCTTTCAGCATATCGGCGCCGCCTTTGGATCGCGACATGAAAGAGTGATCACGCAGCGACTCAGCCGCCATCTGCAAGTCGCCCCCACTGTTACTTTCCAGGTTCAAACTGACCAGGTTAACAATGCGTTCGCGCGCGTTTTCTAGCTCGGGGCGCAAATACTCACTGCCAAAATAGCGGGCAATTTGTACTATGCCTTTGGGTGCGTCGGTGCTGATTTCTACCAGTTTTTGGGCATCAATAATGTTATTTTGAATACCAAATTGCAGCGCTTTTTCAAAAAAAGGCCGCGCATCAAAAAGGGAAACGGTGGCGAGAGTGGTGGTCGGAAGCGCGGGCTGGGTCATCATCTAGATTGCCGATTCCTCGTCCGACTCCCGCGCCACTGGCGTCGCCTTACCGCGGTCAGTGTCGCCGGTTTCGACCTTGCCGTCATCCTCTTCGGCCTCTTCCTCGGCCAGTCCTTGGTCGTGGGCACGGGCCTTGGCGCGCAGTGTGATGAGCATTTCAAAAAACAGGTCAGGGCATTTATAGCGCAGCAGCCAGGCCAGTTCCATCCAGTCCTGATCGGCGACTTCGTCCTGCTCCAGACGGGGCTTGATGTAGGCTGAGGCCAACAGCGCTGCCTCGCTCAGCATCTCGCCGTCGTCCTCCATGGTGTCAAAGGTGCCGGTGCGGGCAAAGGCTTCAATGCGGCTCCACTTTTCATCAAAGTAGTCGGCCAGCGCCTCGGCGCCGCCTTCCAGGTCACCGATTTCGTTTAAAAACTCGAGCGGGTCCGCGTCTTCCCTGAAAATAATCGAGTTCACCATACCGCGCAGGTGGGTGCGCGTCAGGTCCTTGTATTGCTTCTCAATTACCACGGCGCGGGCAAATTGCGCCGGCGTGACGGCCAGGTTGATGATGGATTCTCTGGAGTTGTCGTACTCGCGGATCACCGCCAGAATGTCTTTGGGCGGTAATTGCGCCAGCACCAGCATCAAGGCGCCGTCGCCTTCGGCGTCGGCCAGTTCAACCAGAGCAGATTCGGCGCCCACAATGTCACCGGCTGCAATTAGACTTTGGGTTTTGGTAATCAAGGCAAGGTGGTTCATGGGCGTTATTTAAGTTGGTCAGTGTTCAGTGGTCTTTGCGGTCAAAACCTTGTTCGACCATCCAGTCGGCGCCAGCGTCTTCACGGGTCCGGGCTTCTTTTTCGTCCTGCTCGTCAAACTCGCGGAATGGGTTGTCGTTGTCGCTGCTCTCAGCATCGTCTTCTCGGTCGCTGTCTTCGTCCTGCTCTTCATCGTCCTCTGCCTGTGCGTCAACCGGTATCGCTTCGGCCTTGCCATACATGTATTCCAGACCAGCGGCCACGGCTAAAAACCAGTCGCCTTTGGGCTCTTTCAGAATAATCTGGGTCATATCGCATGCCCACGGGCTCAGTTGCGTCGCCTCGGCCAAGGTATCCCAGCGGGGCAGTTCATCAGATTCATGGGAGATCAGGTCCTCCATGACCGCAGGTAAATGGAAGCGAAAGCCTTGGTGCAGCACCACGGCCACCATTTCGGGGCTGAGTTCAATCATTTGCAGCAAAAAGCCCAGCTCTTTGCGTCGTTCTGCCAAACGTGTGCGCAGCACATCGCGACCTTCGGAGTCAAACGTTAGATCGTCCATTTCAGCTTGGTAAGCCGAGCGCAAGTGGAGGAAAAAAGGAGAAATACTCATGGCGTGCCAGTTTGGGTTAAGGGGTTGAAATAGTTTTGCCAAATTTCCCGCGCTGTTTCCAGAGGACTGTCAAGCAGGCTACGACGTCGATTGTCGTCGTAAGCTTGGCGTTTGGCGTCATCTGACAGCACTTCATAGGCCTCTTGCACAGCACGAAAGCGTTCGGGCGCTTGTGCTGAGGTGTTTCGGTCTGGGTGGTGGCGCGATGCCTGCTGGCGAAAGGCTTTTTTGAC
The DNA here is from genome assembly GCA_047629695.1 of Rhodoferax sp. GTDB lineage: Bacteria > Pseudomonadota > Gammaproteobacteria > Burkholderiales > Burkholderiaceae_C > Rhodoferax. Next base: position 2,028 of record JBLHZH010000064.1, on the reverse strand, counting down.
ATCGGCCAGCGTGGCTGCGTGGTTGAGCCCGAGGGTGGCGTAATGGTCTTTCATGGGGAGGTTGATTATGCCGGCAAGTTTGTCGGGTCGCATTATCAGCCCCCACTATCGACCTCATTAAGAAAACTAAGTTGCTTGACAAGTGCCTAAATTCTAAAATAGGCAGGTAAGTTTACTGTTAACTATAAAAGGAAATTTCTATGTCTACAGAAGCAAAATGCCCGTTCTCAGGTGCCGCCCTCAAGCCCACATTGGCTGGTGCAAGAACCAATGCCGACTGGTGGCCAAACCAGCTCAACCTAAATTTATTGCAGCAACACTCAGAGCTGTCAAACCCCATGGGCGAGACCTTCAACTACGCTGAAGAGTTCAAGACCCTCGACCTGGATGCTGTAGTCAAAGACCTGCATGCCTTGATGACGGACTCGCAAGCGTGGTGGCCAGCGGACTATGGCCACTACGGTCCGTTCTTCGTGCGTATGGCCTGGCACAGTGCCGGCACTTATCGCATCGGCGATGGCCGTGGCGGCTCGGGTTTTGGCACACAGCGCTTTGCGCCACTCAACAGCTGGCCTGACAACGTCAACCTTGACAAAGCACGCCGCCTGCTTTGGCCCATCAAGCAAAAATACGGCCGTAAGCTGTCTTGGGCGGATTTGATGATTCTCACTGGCAACATCGCCATGGATTCGATGGGCCTCAAGACTTTCGGCTTCGCGGGCGGTCGTGAAGACGTCTGGGAACCAGGTCAAGACATTTACTGGGGTCCAGAAGATACTTGGCTGGGCAACGAGCGCTACACCGGCGACCGTGAACTCGAACAGCCCCTCGCAGCTGTACAAATGGGTTTGATCTACGTCAACCCACAGGGTCCGGACGGCAACCCTGACCCGATCGCCGCGGCACGTGACATCCGCGAAACCTTCGCCCGAATGGCTATGAACGACTACGAAACTGTGGCGCTTTGTGCTGGCGGACATACTTTCGGAAAAACCCATGGCGCGGCGTCTGAGGACTACAAAGGCCCAGAACCTGAAGGTGCCAGCATTGAAGAACAAGGCCTCGGCTGGAAAAGCTCCTTCGGCAGCGGCAAAGGCATTGACACCATCTCCAGCGGCCTGGAAGGCGCTTGGACAGCCACGCCGATCACTTGGGACAACAGCTACTTTGACACGTTGTTTGGTTACGAGTGGGAACTTACCAAAAGCCCAGCCGGTGCCCATCAGTGGAAGCCAAAAGACGGCGCTGGCGCAGGTACCGTGCCGGATGCACATGATCCCTCGAAGTCGCATGCACCGTTCATGGCAACGACCGACCTGTCCCTGAGAATGGACCCGGCCTACGAAAAAATCTCTCGCCATTTCCAGCAAAATCCTGCAGAATTTGCAGACGCCTATGCCCGTGCTTGGTACAAGTTGACGCACCGCGACATGGGTCCAATCTCTCGCTACCTGGGCTCGATGGTGCCAGCTGAGCCACAAATTTGGCAAGACCCGGTGCCGGCCGTCGACCATGTTTTGGTCAATGCGCAAGATATTGCCGCTTTGAAGACCCAAGTTCTGGCTTCTGGCCTGACGATTTCTCAGCTGGTCAGCACGGCCTGGGCATCGGCGGCGACGTTCCGCGGCAGCGACAAGCGCGGTGGCGCCAATGGTGCGCGCATTCGTCTGGCGCCGCAGAAGGATTGGGAAGTCAACCAGCCGGCTGAACTGGCCAAGGTTCTGCTGAAGCTGGAAGCGATCCAGAAAGATTTCAACACGGATGGTAAAAAAATCTCGTTGGCTGATTTGATCGTTCTGGCCGGTTCCGCTGCTGTTGAGGCTGCGGCTAAAAAGGGTGGCCAAGACGTGAAAGTTGCTTTCACACCAGGTCGTACCGACGCGACGCAAGAGAACACCGATGTCGACTCTTTTGCGGTGCTGGAGCCATCGGCTGACGGATTCCGTAACTTTATCAAAAAGGGCCACTCGCGCCCCGAAGCGGAGCTGTTGATCGACCGCGCTAATTTAATGACGCTGACCGCGCCCG
>JBLHZH010000063.1:0-9185 GCA_047629695.1 Rhodoferax sp. | reverse complement strand
TGGCCTGCTTCACTCGCGGTGAGATGGGCGTTTTGGTTAGCACCACGGTAATTGAGGTGGGGGTTGACGTGCCTAACGCTTCGCTGATGGTGATTGAGCACGCTGAGCGTTTTGGCCTGTCGCAGCTACACCAGTTGCGGGGTCGGGTCGGGCGCGGTGCGGCGGCTTCGGCCTGTGTGCTGCTGTATTCCACGGGCGATGCGCCGCGTCTGGGCGAGACCGCACGGGCCCGCCTGAAAGCGATGGCCGAGACCAACGATGGCTTTGAGATTGCCCGGCGTGATCTAGAGATTCGCGGCCCGGGTGAGTTCCTGGGGGCGCGCCAGTCCGGCGCGGCCCTGCTGCGCTTTGCCGATCTGACCACCGACGGCGCGCTGCTCGAGTGGGCACGGGCGCTGGCCCCGCTCATGCTGGACCAGCAACCGGTGCTGGCGCAAAAGCATATTGCGCGCTGGCTGGGTCAAAAATCAGAGTACCTGAAGGCCTGAAGCCAAGGCCCCAAGCCGGGTCTCAGCGCTGGCCGATGCGCACGTTGCCAAAAGCGCTTTGCGCCTCGCGTGGCAGGCAGCGCCAGTACTGGGGACTGGCTGTCACCTGGCCACCCAGTGCGGCGGCGGCTTCCCAGCCCCAGCGTGGTTTGTAGAGCAGAGCGCGGGCCAGCGCGATCAGGTCGGCGTCGCCCGCCTGCAAAATCGCTTCGGCCTGCTGAGGCTCGGTAATCAGGCCCACGGCCATCGTGGCCAGCCCTGAGGCTTGCCGGATCTGGCGCGCAAACGGTACCTGGTAGGCCGGCCCGATGGCAATCTTTTGCGCCGAGGAGATGCCGCCTGATGACACATGAATAAAGTCACAACCCAGCGTCTTGAGTTGGCTGGCAAACGTTGCACTCTGGTCGACATCCCAGCCACCGGGAATCCAGTCCGAGGCCGAGACCCGCAGCCCGAGCGCGCCGCTGAAGACCTGGCGCACGGCAGCAAACACCTCCAGCGGGAAGCGCACCCGGTTGTTAAAACTGCCACCGTAGTGGTCGCTGCGCTGGTTGGCAATCGGCGACAAAAACTGGTGCAACAAATAGCCGTGGGCCGCGTGCAGTTCGATGGCATCAATACCCATCGGGTCAGCGCGCTGGGCGGCCGCCACAAAGGCGTCGCGAATGGCTGCCATGTCGGCCAGGCTGAGCGCCGTGGGCGGGGCCTCGCCCGGCAACTGCGGCAGGGCCGATGGTGCCACCGTGGCCCAGCCACCCTGCTCAGGGGTCAGCAGCTGGCCACCTGCCCAGGGCACGGCGCTGGCGGCTTTACGCCCGGCATGGGCGAGCTGGATACAAACCGGCATGGCGGGGGCCAGCCGGCGTGCGCGCTGCAGCGTGTCACCCAGCGCCTGCGCGGTGCGGTCGTCCCACAGCCCGAGGCAGCCGGGCGTAATGCGGCCTTGCGAAGTGACCGCCGTAGCCTCAATGGTGAACAGCGCTGCACCGCTGCTGAGCAGGTTGGTCCAGTGCGCCAGGTGCCAGTCGGTGGCGGCACCGTTGTCAGCCAAGTATTGGCACATCGGCGCCACCACAATGCGGTTGGCCAAAATAAGTCCGCCGCGTGGCGAGGGTAAGGTGAAGGGGCTGAATAGTTGGCTCAAAGGGGTTCCTGAAAAGTGACGTCAAGGGGGAGAGGGCAGCAATCCGGCGTGATCTTCACATAAAAGACCGTCCCAGTGCCAGCACCTCTGCGCTGGCTGGGTGCCGTTCCGATATCGGGCCGGCTTTGGCCAGTTGGCCGGGCACCTCGTGGCCTACCAGCGTGGGCAGCAGACGCGCCACCTTGAGCAGTTGGGGCAGGTCGATGCCGGTGTCGTAGCCCATGGCGTCCAGCATGTGAATCGCATCTTCGCTGCTGATATTGCCGCTGGCGCCGGGCGCATAAGGGCAGCCGCCCAGGCCGCCGAGTGAGCCATCAAAGCGGGTGATGCCGCCCTGCACCGCCGCCAGCACATTGGCCAGGCCCATGCCGCGGGTATTGTGAAAGTGCAGGGTCAGTTGCAACTTGTCAAACTGCTGCTGCAAGGCACTGACCATTTGGCTCACCTGGGCCGGATGGGCCATGCCGGTGGTATCGCAAATCGTCACCCCGCGCACGCCTAGGTCGGCAAAGCGACCGACCCAATCCAGCACATCACGCTGCCTGACTGGGCCTTCCATCGGGCAGCCAAAACTGCAGGACAGGGAGACATTGACTGGCGTGCGGCCATCGACGCTTTTGATGACTTGTGACAAGGCCGCAAAGCTGTGCGCCATGGGCATGCGCAAGTTGGCCAGGTTGTGGGTCTCTGAGGTGGACATCACTAGGTTCAGTTCATCCGCCCGGGCCTCCTGCGCCCGTTCGGCGCCGCGCTGGTTGGGCACCAGCACCGTGTACTCGACCCCTGGCACGCGTCGGATGCGGCCCATGACCTCATCGGCATCGCGCAGCATCGGGATCGCTTTGGGCGAGGTAAATGACGTGACCTCGATCTTGGCGTAGCCGCAGTCGCTCAGGGCGTCTACCAGCGCGACCTTGGTGTCGGTAGAAATAAAGACGGGTTCGATCTGAAAGCCGTCGCGGGTGGCGACTTCGTTGAAGTAAATACGTGTCATGGGGTGATTCCTGAAACAATGCCTTTGTCCTTGAGGCCCTGAATCTGCTGGGGCGTGAGGCCGAGTTCTTGCAGCACCGCCTCGGTGTCCTGTCCCAGCGTGGGCGCATTGCGGCGGTGGCTGCCGGGCGTGACCGAGAGCTTGGGCACGATGCCGGGCACGGTTAGTGGGCTGCCGTCGTCCATCCGGACGCTGGCCAGCATGCCACGCGCTTGGTAATGCGGGTCGGCGGCGATGTCGGCTACGGTGTAGATGCGCCCAGCCGGCACGGCCGCCGCGTCAAGCGCCGTCAGTACCGCGGCCACGCTGTGCTGCGCTGTCCATTGGCCGATGGCCGCGTCAATCTTCCCCACCTGTGCCACCCGGCCGGCGTTGTCGGCTAGGGTGGGGTCGCGGCCCAAGTCGTCGCGGCCAATGACTTTCATTAGTCGCTTAAAAATGCTGTCGCCGTTGCCGGCAATCAGCGCGTAACCGGCGTCATTGCAGCGGTAGGCGTTGCTGGGCGCAATGCCGGGCAGGGCGCTGCCGGCCGGACCCCGCACGGCGCCAAAGGCGCTGTATTCGGGCAGCAAGCTTTCCATGCAGTTAAACACCGCCTCGTACAACGCGACATCAATCACCTGGCCCTGGCCGGACACATGGCGGTGCTGCAGCGCCATCAGGACCCCAATCACGCCGTGCAATGCCGCCAGCGTGTCGCCGATGCTGACGCCGACGCGCACCGGCACGGCGCCGGGCTCGCCGGTCAGGTGACGTAAACCGCTCATGGCCTCGGCCACCACGCCAAAGCCGGGGCGGTCGCGGTAGGGACCGGTCTGGCCATAACCGCTGATACGCAGCATGATGAGGCGGGGATTCAGCTTGAGCAGTTCATCGGGTCCCAGTCCCCAGCCCTCCATGGCACCGGGGCGAAAGTTCTCGATCAGTACGTCGGCATGTGACGCCAGTTGTCGCACGATCGCCTGGGCTTCGGGCTGCCGCAGGTCCAGCGCGATCGAGCGTTTGTTGCGCGACTGCACCTGCCACCAGACTGAGGTGCCGTCCTTGAGTAGCCGCCATTTGCGCAGCGGGTCACCGCTGCCCGGAGGCTCAATCTTGATGACATCCGCGCCAAAGTCGGCCAGTGTCTTGGCGGCGAACGGGCCTGCGATGAGTTGGCCGAGTTCGAGTACTTTGAGGCCGGCCAGTGGGCCGGAGAGGGGGGGAGTCGCTGTTGCCAGGGGTTCAGTCGTTGTAGTCATGACCGCAGAGTGTGCCGCAGGGACTGGCTGGCGTCCACGGCGGCCCATTTTGTCTCGCCTTTGTGCAATCGTACCGGCGGCAGGCTGCTCATAAAATGCTGTTTTTGGTTGCAGTGTGTCATTTTGCTTAAGCGGTTAACAATACGATTCATTATGAAAACTCTTCTATTGAAAGCCCTGAGCGCTGCGGCGCTGGGCGGTCTGCCCCTTTTGTCGGTCGCGGCGGAGTTGCCGCCACGCGATCTGATTGTGCTGGTGCGCGAGGTCGAGAGCGCGAGTGGCGTCTCGGTCGGTACGCAGTCGCCAGACCTGTTGCTGGAGCCACAACAGGTGCGCGTGCGCAATGGCGCCAAGGCCCGTCTGCGCCTGTCGCAGTCACTGCCAATGCAGTGGGTGGCCTCGGTAAGTTCACAAAGTTCGGCGTTTTCGGGGTCGGGTGTCAAGGCCAACAGCAGCGGCGGCAGTGTAGAGAATGCCGTAACCTGGATGGATGCGGGTCAGAGTCTCACGGTGCAGCCGCGTTGGCCTGGTGGGCAAAAGCCGGTTGAGCTTGACATCGAGCTGCAATCGGCGGCCGTAGGGAACCGGGTCGGGTCCGAGTTGCCGACCCAGTCGCGCAGCCAGTTGTCAACCACGGTCAGCGCACCGCTGGGGGAGTGGGTCATGCTGGCGCGGACCGGAAGTAGCTCGCAGCCCGGTGTCTACGGCACCGAGTCGATGCAAACGTCCCCGCGCATGCTACAAATTCGCGTGCTGGCGCCTTGATTTGGTGTGGGCGTTGGGTGCCACAATCAAGGTATGACGCTTACTGAACTCAAATATATTGTTGCTGTGGCCCGGGAGCGGCATTTTGGCCGTGCTGCCGAGTCCTGCTATGTGTCGCAACCCACCCTGTCGGTGGCCGTCAAAAAGCTGGAAGAAGAGCTCGACGTCAAAATTTTTGAGCGCAGTGCCAACGAGGTGTCTGTGACCCATCTGGGTGAAGAAATTGTGCGTCAGGCCCAGGCGGTGCTCGAGCAGGCCGCCAACATCAAGGAAATTGCCAAGCGCGGCAAAGACCCGCTGGCCGGACCGCTCACGTTGGGGGTAATCTACACCATCGGGCCGTACTTGCTGCCCGATCTGGTGCGTCAGGTGATTACGCTTACGCCCCAAATGCCGCTGACCTTGCAAGAAAACTTCACCGTCAAGTTGCTGGAGATGTTGCGCACGGGTGAAATTGATTGCGCCATTCTGGCCGAGCCTTTTCCGGACGCCGGGCTGGCGATGGCACCTTTGTATGACGAGCCTTTCTTGGCGGCGGTACCAACCCAGCATGCGCTGGCGGCGCAAGCCGCAGTCACGACCGAGGAGCTCAGGCGTGAGACCATGCTGCTGTTGGGCAGTGGCCATTGTTTTCGTGACCATGTGCTAGAGGTGTGTCCTGAATTTGCCCGCTTTTCTAGCCACGCCGAGGGCATTCGCAAGAGTTTCGAGGGCTCGTCCCTGGAAACCATCAAGCATATGGTGGCCGCTGGCATGGGGGTGACGCTGGTGCCGCGTCTGAGCGTGCCCAAGGAGGCGCTGGAGATTAGCCCGAAGCTTCGGCGCGGCGAAGAGCCTTTTATCAAGTACCTGCCGTTCGTTGGTGATCCGCCAACACGTCGCGTGGTGTTGGTCTGGCGCCGCAGTTTTACCCGTTACGAGGCCATTGCCGCTTTGCGCAATGCCATTTATGCCTGTGAGCTGCCAGGCGTTCACAGGCTTTCCTGAGGTGTTACGGTGCGGATGAGAAAAGCGGCCTTGTTCCTGAGCCTGATCCGCTGGGATCGACCGGCTGGCTGGTTGCTGTTGTTGTGGCCGACCTTGAGCGCCTTGTGGCTGGCGGCAGGCGGTTTTCCTGGCTGGCATTTGCTGCTGGTTTTTATCGCGGGCACTTTTCTGATGCGTAGCGCCGGGTGTTGCGTCAATGATGTGGCCGACCGCGAGTTTGACCGGCATGTCAAACGCACCGCCGGCCGGCCAGTCACCACCGGGGCTTTGTCGGTCAAGGAGGCGCTGTTGTTTGGTGCCGTGCTGGCGCTGCTGGCGTTTGCGCTGGTGCTCACGACTGGCGCGATGACGGTGGCTTGGTCGTTCGCAGCACTTGCCATCACGCTGATTTACCCCTATGCCAAACGGCTGGTCTCGATGCCGCAGGCGGTGCTGGGTGTTGCCTTTAGTTTTGGTATCCCAATGGCTTTCTCGGCCGTGCAGGGGGGGGGCGAACTCAGTTGGATGGCCTGGCAGGCCAGTGTGCCGCTGCTGGCTTGGGGGTTGCTACTGGGTAATTTGTTCTGGGTGATTGCTTATGACACCGAGTACGCCATGGTCGATCGCGATGACGATATCGGTTTGGGTATGAAAACCTCGGCCATTACGCTGGGCCGCTGGGATGTGCCGGTGGTGGTGCTTTGTTATCTGTTTTATCTGACGATCTGGGTGTCGCTGTTGACACCCTATGTGGGTGGCGCTGTTTTTTACTTGGCTATTACGCTGTGTCTGGGGCAGGTGTTATGGCACTACATGCTGATTCGCACGCGCACGCGAAGCGGTTGCTTCAAGGCTTTCCGCCTGAATCATTGGCTCGGCTTCACCTTGTTTTCCGGTATTGTGGCCAGCTATGCCCTGACATAAAAAACCGCCTCAAAATGGCGGTTTTACGGTAAGTCCAAATTTACATCAGGGCCGGGTTGGTGGCTCGTTTGGCAACCGTTTTGGATTTGTGCCTGGGCTTCGCCTTGGCCTTTGTTTTTACCTTGACGTGTTTTTTAACATGTTTGGCCTTGGCAGGCTTGGCCTGCGCGGCAGGAGCCTGCACCATAGACTGAGCCGCCACTGGGGTTGATATCACAGCCAGAGGGAGGGTCAGCACAGCCGCGCTAAGTAGCGCGGAAAGTAATTTTTTCATGAAAATCCTGTTGGGTAAAAAGTGACGCAGATGTCACAAAACATCATAGCGTCTGCTAGGTCGTCGGGTGTTAAAAGAAGCTGGGTCGTTGCGAAAAATTTATTTACTTTCAGGCGCTGCCAAATTCATCACCCAATGCTTTAGCCCGTTGACCGGCAGCCTGCATGGCCTGCACAAACCGGGTCTTGATGTGGTCGGCCTCCATCTGCAAGAGTGCCGCATGGGTGGTGCCTCCCTTGGAGGTGACACGCTGGCGCAACACGTCAGGCGAATCGGTGGAGGCGCGGGCCAGTTCGCCAGCGCCGATGAAGGTGGCCACTGCCAGCTGATGGGCCTGCTCACGTGCCAGGCCCATGCTGATGCCGGCCTCGGTCATGGCTTCCATAAAGTAAAACATATAGGCCGGTCCCGAGCCTGACAGGGCGGTGACCGCGTCCAATTGGCTTTCGGCGTCCAGCCACAAAAATTCACCGGTGGAGGCCATCACTTGGCCGATCCAGTCCTGGTCGGGGGCGCTGACCCCGGGGCGGGCATACAGAGCGGTGATGCCCTTGCCGATCAACGCCGGGGTGTTGGGCATGGCGCGCACGACGCGTTGGCAGTCCAGCCAGTGCGCAATGCTATCGCTGCGGATGCCGGCAGCGACACTCAGGTGCAGGGCTTCCTGGGTGTGGGGTCGCACCGTTTGCGTGGCGTCCTTGAAGGTTTGCGGTTTGACGGCCCAGATTACCAGGTCAGCCTGTTCAAGAAAGGCGCCGGCTTGTGCCTGCGCCGTGAGGCCATGGCTCTGTTGCAGTTTGTCCCGGGCTTCCGCAAAGGGCTCGACCACGTCGATGTCGCTGGGCGCCATACCCTGGCCCCGCAGGCCGCCGATGATGGCGCTGGCCATGTTGCCGCCGCCGATAAATGCAATACGTTTGCGCATGAATAACTCCGCCCTTGGGTGGCCACAGAAAGCGTGGCACGAACCAAGAGTCTACTCAAAAGCCGATACGACTACAGCACAGTCTGGCGTACCGCGTGCTCCCAACTGGCGATTCGTTCCTGAGCCCGTTGTGGATCCAGGGTCGGTAAAAACCGGCGCTCGACGCGCCATAGCTGGCTGAGTTCATCGGTGTTCTGGTACACGCCGGTGGCCAGGCCCGCCAGGTAGGCGGCGCCCAGCGCCGTGGTCTCGGTCACCGCCGGGCGCACTACAGGGATACCCAGCAAGTCGGCCTGGAACTGCATCAGCAGGTCGTTGATGCAGGCGCCGCCATCAACCCGCAACTCGGCGACCTCCATACCGCCGGCGGCGGCTGCGTCGCGTCGCATCGCTTGCAACAGGGCGGCGCTTTGAAAGGCGATACTCTCCAGTGCCGCGCGTGCAATGTGGGCCACCGTGCTGCCGCGTGTCAAGCCGGTGATGGAGCCCCGGGCATCGGGCTTCCAGTAAGGTGCCCCCAGGCCAGTGAAGGCTGGCACCACCATGACGCCCCCGGCATCGGGCACGCTGAGCGCTAGCGCCTGCACCTCGCTGCTGTCCTTGATGGCGTGCAGGCCGTCGCGCAGCCACTGCACCACGGCCCCGCCCACGAAGACACTGCCTTCAATCGCAAATTCATTGGGCGCGGTTGCCTGCGCTGCCCGCGTGGTGATCAGGTTGTTGCCGGAGGTCTGAAATTGGTTGCCGGTGTGCATCAGCATGAAGCAGCCGGTGCCGTAGGTGTTCTTGACCATACCGGCCTTGAAGCAGGCTTGTCCGAACAAGGCACTTTGCTGGTCGCCGGCGACCCCGCCAATCGGGATGGCGTGGCCCAGCAGGTCGGGCGTAACCTCCCCATAGAGGGCGCTTGACGGTTTGACGGTGGGCATCATGCAGGCTGGAATGTCCAGTGCCTGCAGCAACTCCGGGTCCCACTGATTGCTGTGCACATTAAAGAGCATGGTGCGCGAGGCGTTACTGACATCCGTGGCGTGCACGGCGCCTTGGGTAAGGCGCCAGATCAGCCAACTGTCCACCGTGCCAAAGGCCAGTTCGCCGTTTTCAGCCTTTTGCCGCGCGCCCGGGACCTGGTCAAGAATCCATTTGAGTTTGGTGCCTGAAAAGTAGGCATCTACCAGCAAACCGGTTTTTGCCTGAATCGTCGGCGCCAGTCCGCGCTCGCGCAGGGTCACGCAGGTCGGCTCGGCGCGCCGGTCTTGCCAGACAATGGCGTTGTGTACCGGCAGGCCGGTCGCCCGGTTCCATACCAGTGTGGTTTCGCGCTGGTTGGTGATGCCTAGCCCGCGCACCTGGTGCGCGTCGATGCCGGCCTTGGCCAGCGCTTCGCGGGCGGTTGCCAGCTGGCTGCGCCAGATTTCCTGGGGGTCGTGTTCCACCCAGCCGGGTTGTGGGTAGATTTGTGTC
>JBLHZH010000062.1:0-9351 GCA_047629695.1 Rhodoferax sp. | reverse complement strand
TCGCGGGCGGGCAGAAACAGGGGTGGGTCGTCGGCGGTTTGCAGCAGAAGCTGGTTGTCCTGCAACGCAGTAACCACGGTGCTCAGCACATGCATGGGTACCCGCAGTAACTGAGTGAACTCCGGCAGCGAGGGGGCGGGTTGGCCGGCCACGAAGCGGCTCGCCACCCGGTTCATGACGGACAGGGCGAGCCGTTCGCGCACCCGGTTACTCAAGCGCGGCTCGCCACTGCCCAAGTACAGGTATTCAGGGTGCTGGGTGTAAAACGCCACGCTGGCGCCGAACAGCAGCACCAGCCAGCTCACGTACAGCCAGATCATGAACAGCACCAGAATGGCGAAACTGGAGTAGATCGCCGCATATTGCCCGGATGACGCCACAAACACCGCAAAAAGCCAACCCGAGGTCTGCCAGACAATGCCACCGATGGTGCCGCCAACGAGAGCCGAGCCCAGCCGTACCCGTGCGTTCGGAATAAACAAGTAGACAAAGGTAAACGCCGCAATCACCAGCACGTAAGGCACAAGCCGACTGGCCATCTCAACGGTCTGGCCCAGCGCCTCCACCGCCAGCAACTGGCGTACGGTCTCAATATTCATCACGGTGGCGGTGATGCCCAGGGCCGAAAACACCAGAATCGGTCCCACCGTCAACACACTCAGGTAACGGCTGAAACGTTCACCTAGGCGACGGGGTTGTGGGATATGCCAGATGTAGTTAAGCGACTCCTCAATCTTCTGCACCAGCGAGATGGCGGTATACAGCAGCAACGCCAGACCCACCGCGCCCAGTACCCCCACATTCATATTCTGGATGAAGTCAGCGATGTGCTTGGCCACCTCTGCGCCTTGCTCGCCTAGGGGTTCCAGTAGCTTCAGCAGCATGGGCTGAATCTGGTTGTTCACCCCAAAGGCTTTGAGTACCGAGAAACTCAAGGCCAGCAGCGGCACGATGGACAGCAGCGTGGTGTAAACCAGGCTCATGGCGCGCAGCGTGAGCTGGCCCATGGTGAGATCGCGCGCCAGAATCAGCACCATACGCACCAAGCGAAGAACGCGTTGTTGCCAGCTTGAACGTTCCAACGCTTGCTTGCCCCAGATGAGGGTTTCCATACGGCCAAACAGGCCCGCGTTGATTCCCTTCATTTTGCGACCTCAAGTTGCAATTGCATCGTGACGGTTTGACCGTCTGCGTCACGGGCCTCTTGTGTCTGACCCACTGAGGCACGCGCGGCGGAGACGCCGCCGGTCTGGATAAGTTCTCTCAATACCGCGTCGCTGCGTTGGGTGGCCAGTTGCGCCAACGCTTCTTCGGCGACCGGTTGTTCTGCCACCATCCGCTCAAACAGGCCCTGGTAGAACTCGGGTGTGGGCTGGACGGGAGGCGTGGGCGGTGTAGCACCGGTCCCCGTGGATTGCGCTTGGCGAGCCGGCGAGCCGACCGCTCGCTCTTTCAAGGCGGCCAGCACCTCGGGCGCGTAGCGCGCACTGAAGGCCGATTCAAGTGCCTTTTGCGTGCGAACGTTGGCCAGGTCAACCGGCCCCGGGGCCTCGTCCAGCGCCAGCGTGACGCCCATGGCGGTGACGATAGCGCGGCGCACGGCCAGCGACTTCAGCACCGGCATGTCGACCGTCTCAGCGCGTGTGGGGGGCACCACCAGTTTCAGCGTGGGCCGCTTTTTTAGCGCCCGCGCAATGGCGGCGAGTTTCTCCCGCTCAGGCGGCGCCAGGTCGGCGGTTCCAGGTTCAAAAACAAGTGTGTCCAGCGTCTTGTCGCCCCCGCCAAAAAGTGCGGCCAGCGCTTTGAACGGCGCAGTGACAATGCCACCCAGCAGGTTGCCAACGGCCTTGCCGATGATGGCGCCATAGTCGAACTGGGGGTCGCTCAGGTCGCCGCTCACCGGCAGCCCAATGTCAATCACGCCGTCCGAGTCGGACAAGACTGCAATCGCGAGTTCCAGCGGCAGATTCAGGGCACCCGGGCTTTCCACCTTCTCTCCCAGTTTGACCTGCCTGAGCAGGACTTTATTTTCACCCCTTAGTTTGCTGTCATTGAGGCGGTATTGCAGGTCCAGCCACAGGCGGCCTCCAGCAACCTGGTAGCCGGCGAACTTGACAACATAAGGTGACAGCGAGGTCATCTCCAGGTTGCGAAAGGCCATGTCGATCTCGGTCAATTTCTCGGGGCTGAGCAGGCTGATCTGACCGCCAATCTTGGCCGACCCATATTGGTCAACCCGCGCATCCAGCGCCACCTTGGCGCTGCGGTCAGGTTCGTTGCTGAGGCCCGTGATCACCCCCTTGAGTTCATGCATGCGGGCGGCAAACTGCGGGCGCAGGCTCGCATCAGAAAACTCCAACGTGCCGTCGTCTACGCGAACGCGCGCAACGCTGACGGGGAAGCGCGTGGCAGCGGTCACACCTTCGCCCGCTGGGTCCAGTGGCTTCGCCGGGGCGGGCGGGGTGGCCGGTTCGGTCTTCTTCAGCACATCGGTCAGGTTCACCGATTGGTCAGCGGCGATAAACAGGCGACCCGCCGGTTTCTCAATGCGCAATTCGACAATGTCCAGGCGGTTGGGCGTCAGGGTCAGCAGCAGGTCGTTGGCGTCTACAGCGACCCAACTCAGAAAGGGGCGTTTGGGCTTGACCTCTTCAAGCAAGAGCTGGTCCACCGAGGCTTGACCCTGGTAGACCAACTGCGCGCCAGCCCCCTCTGGGTCGCCATAACGCAGCCGGCCGGTGCTGGACGCCACCCCCTTGGCGAGCTGCAACTTGGCAAACTTCGACAGGTAACCTTGCACGGGGCTCAGCGCGATGTCGGCTAGGTTGAGTTGAAGGTCAGATGCGCCAGTGGCTATATCTACCGTGCCATCGACCCGAATTTCTCCGCCGCTGGCCAGCGCCGTTTCTAGTTCCAGCTTCATCGGCGTAGTTGAACCAGTATCCAGCGCAGTGATCCGTGCCCGGATCGGGTCAAGCCGCAGTGCTAATGTGGGTCGCACGCGCTGGTCCTCGAACGTCAGGGCGAATTTATCCAACAGAGTCTGCTTCACCGCGATACGCCAGGGCGCTACGGTTGCCGGCGCCTTCACCACGGGTGAGACTACCGCTACTGTGCGCAAAGGTGCGACGACAGCCGTTGGTTGGGGCGCTTGGCCAAACAGCTTGAGCAGGTTGAACTGCCCTTGCGCGTCCAGCCAAGTGGTTGCTTGGCCTTGCGCCAGCGTCAGCATGTCGGCAGTGAACTGTTGCTCGTGTAGGCGCAAGGTGCCGCCCTCCAGCGCCACGCGCCCCAAACGAATGACCTCGGAGCCATCGACCGGGCTGTTCACCACCGCCTGGGTCATATCGCCGCTCATGCCATCACCTATCAACTCAACGGGTCCATCGGGCAGAGTCAATTGCAGCGATTGGGCCGCAAGATTAATTTGGGCCACCTGGCCCACGTCAGCATTGGCGCCCAGCGCCCGGATGGACAGTGCGCCCAGACGCACGGCGGCATCATTCAGGCTGACCTGGCGGGTGCCCGCCGTGTTCAGCGCGAGTTGGCTGGCTTTGAATCCGCCATCTTCAAGGGACACATGATTGCCGCCTTGTTGGGCCGCCAGGCCTTTTAAGCCCAGGGTGGCCAAGCGCCCGTCAAGCTTGAGTTTCCCGTTTTCCTGTGTCACGGAAAGTCGCTCTACCGCAAGGTTGGCGCTACGCAGGACGAGGCGATCGTCGCTCTGGTGGAGCGCCGTGCCGCGAGTTTGCACTTGGGTGCCTTGCAGAGACAGAGACAGGAGTCCGTTGGCGACCTGCTTGACGGTAACCGCCACACCGTTGGCTGACAGTTGGTCCACGGCCACCGTCTCGGTGCCGCGCTGTGCCTTCAGTTGCGACAGCGTGCTACCCCATTGGCTGAGCATGACCCCGCTCTGGCCCGGCGTTGATTGCAGGGTCAAATCCTTGCTTTGGACGACCCAGTCACGCAGCGTGGCGCTTTGCTCACCCTGGCTGATGGTCGCGCCAATCAAGGCCAGCCGAGTGCCGCTGAATGAAGCGCGGGTGTCCGGTCCGGCTTGCGTCATCGTGGCCCGCTCGGCCTGGAGCGAAGCATTTCCCGCCGAAGCACTTGTTTGTGCGCCCTGGACTGCAACACCTTGGGTCACAGTGAGGTTGGGCCTATCGAGGGACAGCGCAAGTGTCTCCGCCGCTCGGGTTATATGCGCTTGATTCGCCTTGACCTGAAACGCGGGCATGGTGAGCAATTCCCCCGGACGTTCCAGCCGCGCGCCGACCAACACCAGACGGGGCTCGCCGAGCTGAAGGGTCAGCCCTGAGGCGCCGAATTCGCCACTCGGCGAACCCGTCAGTGCAACCGAGTCGATCTTGGCACGCAGCCCTTGTCGCGCGTCTTGAAAGTGAACTGCCACCGCCGCCACCGCCGTGTTGGTAATTGACACGCGCCATGGCGCACCGACAGCGAGAGGCTCTGGTGGCGTGTCGGCGCTGGGACGCACCAGCGTGGTCCAGTCGAGGTGGCCCTGTGCATTGGTCGCGGCATTGACCTGTCCGTTATCCCATTTGAAATGCGCGAAATTAACCTGTCGCTGACCGATATCCACGTGGCCCTCTTCCAAACCCATTTTCTCGACGGCCAACAAGGGTGTCGTACCGCCGGGCGCCGACAAGGACAAGGCAGTTACCTCCAGCGCCACATCTTTCAGCGCGCCGGCGAGTTGATTTTGTCCGTCAACAGTCAAGTCAAAATGGCCACTTGCTGCAATTTTCCCGGCCGGGGCGTCGATCGCCACGAGCCGAGACAACGCCCTCGCCAGCGTGCTAACCCGAATGTCCTTAAATGCCAACTGCCCCTTGATGGCGAACGGGCTCAAGGTCAGGCTACCGTCGCTCGACAAGGACTCGCTCTGCGCGGTGAGCGCCGTCAAGCGGTAGCTGGCGACTTGCGTGGCGACGGTTGACAAACCATCCACCATCACGGTCAGCGGGACAATGCGCGTAATCAGCGGCTCGGCGAGCCGTGAGTCAGAAACGTCAATTCGGGCATCCGTGACAGCTAATTGCCGGACGACGAGGCGCGGCCATGGCGCCGCTTTTTGGGGTTTCGTGTCAGCGCCACTCAGCTTGTCGAGCATCGCGCTGAAGTTATGCCGACCGTTCTGCTGGAGCGTCAAACGCAAGTCAGGCGCTTGCAGTGAGACGGCGGCGAAGGTCCAGGTCTGTTCCACCAGGCTGCGCCACAACTCAAAATCAACAAACAGGCGCTGAAAACCCAGCATGGACGCTCCCTGCTCACCAGAGAGCGTCAAGTCGCTCACCTCCAGTCTGAACACCAACGGGTTGAATCGAACCTCTGCCATGGCGAGGTTCTGGCCCAACTCTTCACGCACCAGCTTTACCCCTTGCCACTTGATCAATGCCGGCAGACCCCAGAAGCCGACCCCCAGATAGAGCGCGAACAGGCCTACCACCGTCAAGACGGGAAGGCTGAGCAGGAGGTGTCGCAGTTTCTGGCGCATCGGGTTAGGCGTTTGCTGAGCTCACAATGAAGTGAAAACGAAGCTCTTTATTTAATTAGGGACCAGAAAATAGACTTTCCAATTTTGAAAATTGGTGTCCTCGAATGTTGAATTCGACAGAGTTAATGAGCTTAAATCTGCCTATGCCCTGCTGTCTTGGACCAGGAAAAATACCAGAACGATAAGGCCTATGACGGGTACAAAGCCGACCAGCTGCCACCAGCCGCTTCGTTGGGTGTCGTGAAGTCGTCTTGATGCTGCTGCTAACGTGGGAAGCAAGGTGCCCAATGTGAAAAAGCCGCCGGTGATGGGGCCAATCATGGAGGCAGCCAAACTGCCCAACAAGATGAACAGAATAAACCACCAGTACTCTGAGCGCGAGGCCCTACCGGTGAAATCAGCATACTTGCTGAAACACACCTTAATTGAATCTTGAAAATTCATGCTGTTTCCTTTCTGCGACGATAGATGGCGCATGTGTTTCGCGTGTTCCAAGGCCGTTACGTCATAAGACTTGCGCCGACCCCGCTCCTATCGTCCCGTCAGTCGCTTGCTAAAGGAGTTGGCGTAGGCCGGTGACCTGAAGAGCAAAACAGGGTCATCTGTGGGCGCCACGCCATCGCTCATGACAAGGGGATCAAAGTTGATGGGGCCGCAGGTCGCGTCGGCTTGCAGGGCAGCGGTGGTAAAGGTCAACACCCCCGCCTTGACTTCTTTTCTGTTTGTGGGCCAATAAACCGTGGGGTTGACTTGCTCATCTCCAGGCTCCCCGAGGGTCAACACCATGTTCCAGCGAATCGGGCCTTGCTTGGCCTTGTCGATCAGTTTTTGATCGAGAAATTGGGAAGGGCCCGACTTCATCTCTTCATCGGTTAAACGCTTAACCCCCTCTTCAGGCACAAAGCGCCAGCGGACCAGTGTGGTTTTGTTGTCCTTGTTGATAAACTTGAAAGTGTGAACGCTGTAAAAGTCGCTGTTGACATAACTCACCGGCGGGTTATTTTTGGCCATGAACTCGGCCAGGGGCAGGCTGTCCGGGTGACTGGCCCTGAAGGCTTTCATTTTTTCTGGATCAACCTTGTCGGTCGTCGCATCCGGTGTACCGGCCAGCAAAGCCTCGTAAAATGCTCTCGGACTGGACACACTAAACACCGGCACATTGAGCATGGTGAAGTGATGAAAACTGTTGTCAGGCAGCTTGAACTGAATTCCCAAACCCCTTGGACTTTTGGCGGTATCCGGTGCCTTGGGATTGCCTCCCGCAAGCGAAAAGCGGGCCTCTACCGGAATAGACTGACCTGAAAACAAAGGCGAACGGCTATAGGCCTGAATTTCTTTGGCGCCGACGAAAGTACCCGACGCACAGACACCATTGATGTGATTGCGCCTGGCACCGGGCGTAATGCCATTAATTTTTTCCATCGCCTCCACGACCTGCTCCGCAGAGACTGAAGCCACCTGGGAAAAACTCGCAACAGGAACCATCATTGCCAGAATTAGGGCTTGATATTTAAAGTTAAATTTCATAATTTCTCTATTTGACTGTTATCAAGTTATTCAACGGTGACACTTTTTGCCAAATTTCTTGGTTTATCAACATCGGTACCTTTGGCACAAGCCGTGTGATAAGCCAGCAACTGCAGAGGCACCACATGGAGCAGAGGCGACAGCGCACCATAGTTCTCTGGCATGCGGATCACGTGAAGCCCTTCGCCCGACTCGATCCGGGTATCGGCATCGGCCAGCACATACAGCACGCCACCGCGCGCCCGCACCTCATGCATATTACTTTTGAGCTTTTCCAACAACGCGTCATTCGGTGCCACCGTGACCACCGGCATGGCGCTGGTGACCAGCGCCAGCGGACCATGCTTGAGTTCACCCGCCGGGTAGGCCTCGGCGTGAATGTAGCTGATTTCCTTGAGCTTGAGTGCGCCTTCGAGCGCAATCGGGTAATGCAGGCCACGCCCCAAAAAGAGCGCGTTGTCCATTTTGGCAAAGTCTTCCGACCAGGCAATCACCTGCGGCTCCAGCGCCAGTACGGCCTGCAGCGCCGCCGGCAAATGCCGCATAGCTTTCAGGTGGCCCGCCTCTTCCGCCTCAGTCAGGCGCCCTTTGGCCTGGGCCAGCGCCAGCGTCAGCAAAAACAGGCCGGCCAGTTGGGCGGTAAAGGCCTTGGTCGACGCCACACCGATCTCGATGCCGGCACGCGTGATGTAGGCCAACTCGCATTCACGCACCATGGCGCTGGTGGCCACATTGCAAATGGTCAGGGTGTGCTTCATGCCTAGGCTCTGGGCATGGCGCAGCGCCGCCAGGGTGTCAGCCGTCTCGCCCGACTGAGTGATGGTGACAATGAGCGTGCGCGGGTTGGGGACCGAGTCGCGGTAGCGGTATTCACTGGCCACTTCGACTTGGGTCGGGATTTTGGCTATGCTTTCTAGCCAGTATTTGGCCGTGCAACCACTGTAATAACTGGTACCACAAGCCAGGATCAACACCGAATCAATGTCTTTGAAGACGCGCGCGGCACTGGCGTTGCTGCCGTCGAATAGTTCCGGCACAATGCCGTCCACGCCTTCCAGCGTGTCAGCAATGGCGCGCGGCTGCTCAAAAATTTCTTTTTGCATGTAATGACGGTAGGGTCCCAACTCGGCCGCACCGCTGTGCGCCTGCACCGTTTTGACCGGGCGCTGCGCCGAAACCACAGGCTTGTAGTCCTTGTCAAACAGCCAGTATTTGCCGAGCTGAATATCCACCACATCGCCTTCATCCAGATAGACAATTTGATCAGTCACGCCCGCCAGCGCCATGGCATCGCTGGCCAGAAAATGCTCTTGTCCCGCTTCGCCAACGCCCAGAATCAGGGGCGAGCCAGCACGCGCACCAATCAGGCGCTGTGGTTCATCCTTACAAAAAACTGCAATGGCATAGGCGCCATGTAATTGTTTGAGGCCGATCTTGACGGCCTCAAACAGATCGCCTTCGTACAGGCTGTCAATCAGGTGGGCGATGACCTCAGTATCGGTCTGGCTCTGAAAAATATAGCCTTTGGCCTGCAACTGGGCGCGCAGTTCATCGTGGTTTTCAATAATGCCGTTATGCACCAGTGCCACCCGGCCCGGGCGGCTGGCGGCCTGCGGACCCGGGCCATGGCTGAAATGCGGGTGCGCGTTATGGACTACTGGGGCCCCATGCGTGGCCCAACGGGTATGGGCAATGCCGGTCGTGCCTTCTAGCTTGCCATCACTCAACTGCTCGGCCAATTCGGCGACGCGGGCGGTACTTCGCGCCCGCTGCAAACCATTGGCCACCACGGCCACACCACAAGAATCGTAGCCCCGGTACTCCAGCCGGGCCAGACCCTGTACCAGGATGGGAATGATATTTCGGGTTGAGACCGCACCAACAATGCCACACATAGACTTCTCCAAAAAATTAACAAGCTAATGATAAAAGTTTCAACAAGAAATTAATAATTTAATAATTTTTATAAATGAATTTAAATTTCTAAAAAATTTAAAATTAAAAATTAATTTCATAAATTTATTTTTTAAAAAAATTAATTTCATGAAGACTTGCAATGCAAATCAACACAAGACAAGCGTGCCACCACTTGCACAACTGAAGGTACACCGCCTCTCATCCGTAAAACTACTTAGGTGCTTACCCGCTTACCAGGTGCTGTGCAACACGATAGCATCCGATTTCGTTAACGTTTTCGTTTTTCGTTGAAGGAGCTTAATTTGTCGGCGGATTACATACTTGAAACTCAGGGGTTAACCAAGGAATTCAAAGGATTCGTAGCGGTCAACCAAATTGACCTTAAG
>JBLHZH010000061.1:0-9450 GCA_047629695.1 Rhodoferax sp. | reverse complement strand
AGCCATTTTAGCCACGGGTCACCTCAGTTCTTGAACGGGAAACGGAAACCAGCGAGCAGTGCCTTGCACTCTTCATCGGTCTTTGCCGTTGTGGTGATACTGATATTGAGACCGCGCAAGGCGTCAACCTTGTCATATTCAATTTCAGGAAAGATGATTTGCTCTTTAACACCGATGTTGTAGTTGCCACGGCCATCGAACGCACGACCGGAGATACCCCGGAAATCGCGTACACGTGGCAAGGCAACCGTCACAAAACGGTCAAGAAACTCAAACATCTGAACGCCACGAAGCGTCACCATGCAGCCAATCGCTTGGTTCTCACGAATCTTGAAGCCAGCGATGGCTTTCTTTGACATCGTGACAACGGGCTTTTGACCTGCAATTTTTGTCAAATCACTAACAGCGTGGTCCATGACCTTCTTATCAGCGACGGCCTCACTCACACCCATGTTGAGCGTGATTTTGGTAATACGCGGAACTTGCATGGGCGACTTATAACCAAATTTGGCTATCAGTTCCGGTGCTAATTTTTCGCGGTAGTGTTGTTGCAAACGAGCCATGCTTATGCCACCTTGATTTCTTCGCCAGTCGACTTGTAAACGCGAAAGCGCTTACCGTCAGCCGCCAGCTTGATGCCAACACGATCCGCCTTGCCAGTAGCCACATTAAAGATAGCTACATTGGACTGGTGAATCGGCATTGATTTTTCAACGATGCCACCAACCGTTCCCTTAAGAGGATTGGGCTTGGTGTGTTTTTTTACAACGTTGATACCTTCGACGAGCACATAAGAGTCATCTTTGCGCAAAGCAATTTTGCCGCGCTTACCCTTGTCGCGCCCCGTGAGCACGATGATGTCGTCGCCTTTACGAATCTTGTTCATGGCGCTTCCTTACAGAACTTCAGGAGCCAGAGACACGATCTTCATGAACTTTTCAGTGCGCAGTTCACGCGTTACTGGTCCAAAGATGCGGGTGCCTATGGGCTCCAATTTGGCATTCAGCAAAACCGCTGCATTGCCGTCGAATTTAACCAGCGAGCCGTCACTACGACGAATACCCTTGGCTGTACGAACCACCACCGCACTGTATATCTCGCCTTTTTTGACGCGACCACGCGGAGCAGCCTCTTTAATACTTACTTTGATGACATCACCGACACTTGCATAACGTCGCTTGGAACCGCCTAGCACCTTGATGCACAGGACGGACTTTGCGCCGGTATTGTCGGCAACTTCTAATCGAGATTCAGCTTGGATCATTTCAATTATTCCCAACTTGCACCAGAGGCATCAGCAATCAACCTTATGGCCAATTACCAACTACCTTCCAGTCAGTCTTGGGCCCGTCGCTTACAGCATGAACCACTCACGCTGCACATTTGGGGCAGATACTTCATACTTTTACAAGCGAAGCCCTCGATTATGCATTACTTTAGCGCCACCGTCCCACATATTTAGCCTAGCAAACACAAATAATGGTGTGTCAGGGTTAAAAAGGGCTCGGTTTGCAGATCGAGACCGGTTTTCACCAGCAGAATATCTCCGACCCATGCCGCCCAAACTGCTAGAGGGCCAAAGTCCTGGACGTGAAGGCCTCAACCCGTATTCCTCAATCCCGCCGCAGTCCCGTTGATCGAGATGTGGATCCCACGCTGCATCCGCTGACCAGCCTGGCCAGCGCGATAGCGCCGCACCAACTCCACCTGCAGATGGTGCAGCGAGTCAATATACGGAGAGCGGTACCGGATAGAACGCTGCAGCGCCTCATTATTCGCCAAGCGCTGCCGATCACCTGTGATCAGTACCAACACACTGGTGGCAAGCAAGGCATTGGCCCCGAGACGGGATTTGGTGGCCGTCCCCTCAAGCTCAACCCTGGATCTGGTCCATATTGACCAGATCCAGGGTGTCGCGCCCCAGTAGCGCCTGTCATAACTCGCCGTTGACGTGAGCCACAGCACCCAGCACACCCTCGCCCAAACAGCGGCGAGGATCGCCGTCGCGCAGTTCCAGCGACTCACGGAAGCCGGTGGAGGCACCGGAGGGTGAGGCAGCTAAACCACGGACACCGTTGTTGGGGACGACTTCCGCGACGGCGGTGGGGGTACCACGCAAATCTAGAATTCCAAAGCGGCGGACTTGTTAAATCAATGCCATTTTGTTATTTCCAATAATTTTGCGTACGACGGACACAGACTCCCCATGCGGAGCACCCGTGCGCTTGATTTAATCAACCTGGGCGATGCGCAACAGGTTCGTGGTGCCGGAGGTGCCAAAGGGCACACCGGCCGAAATCACGATGGTCTCGCCGGGCAGGGCCAGACCTTCTTTTTTGGCGGTCTGGCAAGCCCAGTCGCTCATTTCCAGCACATCCATGACCTCATCACACAGCACTGGGTAGACGCCCCAGGCCAGCGCCAATTGCCGCGCCACCGCTTGCCGGGGCGTCAGACCTAGGATGGGGGCTTTGGGCCGCTCGCGCGCCATGCGCAGCGCTGAGTAACCGGAGCTGGTGTAGGCGACCACGGCCGCCACTTTCAGCAGATCGGCCACGCCGCGCACCGCCACGCCGATGGCGTCGGAGGGCACCGCACTTCGAGGGGTCTGGGCGGCGCTGATCGCTTCCCGATAGAACGGATCGGCTTCGGTCTGGGCAATGATAGAGTCCATCATGCGCACCGCTTCAATCGGGTATTTGCCAGAAGCGGATTCGGCTGACAGCATCACGGCATCGGCACCGTCGTAAATGGCGGTCGCCACGTCCGAGGCTTCGGCCCGGGTCGGCACTGGCGCCGTGACCATGGACTCCAGCATCTGCGTGGCCACAATCACCGGCTTGCCTGCCTTGCGGCAGGCGCGCACGATGCGTTTCTGAATGGCCGGCACCTGCTCCGGCGGCATTTCTACCCCCAGATCACCGCGGGCCACCATAATGGCGTCGCTCTCGGCGACGATGGCCTCAAGGCTGAGAATGGCCGCCGGTTTTTCCAGCTTGGCCACAATGCCGGCCCGGCCCTGGACGATGGCCTTGATCTCGACGATATCTTCAGGGCGCTGGACAAAGGACAGGGCAATCCAGTCGATGCCCAGGGTCAGGCCGTAGTCCAGATCGGCTCGGTCCTTGGTTGTCAAGGCCGACAGAGGCAGCACGACGCCCGGCACATTCACACCCTTGCGGTCAGAAACGGCGCCACCAGCGATGACTCGGGTCTCGGCAAAGTCCGGTCCACAACGCTCAACGCGCAGGCGCACCCGGCCGTCATCGACCAGTAGATCAGTGCCGACTTCCAGGGCGGTAAAAATCTCGGGGTGGGGCATCGGTGCCCGGGTCTGGTCACCGGGTAGTTCGCGATTCAGGTCCAGCCGAAACGGCGCTCCCTCGACGAGCACGACGGGACCGTTGGCAAAAGTGCCCAAACGCAGCTTGGGACCTTGCAAATCCAGCAGCACCCCGATCGGACGGCCCACATCACGCTCAATGGCGCGAATGATGTCCAGCCGTTTTTTGTGGTCGTCATGGGTACCATGACTGAAGTTGAGGCGAAAGACGTCTGCGCCAGCATCAAACAGCGCCTGAATGGTTTGACGATCGACGCTCGCCGGGCCCAGGGTGGCGACAATCTTGGCATTTCGGTTACGGTGCATTTGAATTCCTGCTGGGGGTTGGGGTCTTGGGATTGCATGCAGGCAAGCCCAAATTGATTTATGGCCGCTAGAACTTTAAGGGCGTTGGCTACGATCGCCATGGCGCTGTGGCTTGCGGCGATAGGCCACTCACCGAGTGCCACCCATACCGTTGTAACCGTGCTTAATATGGTCGAACTTTAAGTACGCTGCGGCGGCGCTAAAAAGTGAGGCTGGGCGCACGCAGCATGTGGCTCGATTTACGGCAATTGAAGGTAGTGTTGTGCCAGTTCGATGAACGCCGGAACCTCGGGGTCCAACCCGGTTTCTTCCTGCAATATCTCTCCTACACGTACCGCCAAGGTACTGGCTAATTTCGCATCCAGAAACAACAGCCGCGATCGGCGAGCCAACACGTCTTCCACCTTGATGGCGTATTCATGGCGTGCGGCAAAACGCACCATGCCTTCCGTAAGCCCTTCGCAAAGTACCTGTGTGGCACCTGGCATGGCTAATACGGCAGCTTCTTCATCGCCATAGGAATGAATACCCGGCGGTAATGAGATGGATTGCTGACGCGAGGCTTCAAGGCCAGCACCAATGAGTTTGAGATGGGTAGTCACTCCTTTTTCACGATTCTCTAGTAGGAAATTTTGCGCACATTTGTCCAAAACGTCCTCAGCCATGGCACGGTAGGTGGTCCATTTGCCTCCGGTGACCGTCACCAATCCGCTGCGACTGACTAGGACTGTGTGCTCCCTGCTGATGCCTTTGGTGTTATCACCATCGTCGTCTTGGGGTTTGACCAATGGACGCAAACCTACCCAGACGCTTTTGACATCTGCGCGCGTTGGCGCACGCTTCAAATAGCGTGCCGATTCATTTAGGATGAAATCGACTTCTTCCTTGAATGGCAGAGGCTCTCGCGCCAAGTCACTGCGCGGCGTATCGGTGGTGCCAAGAATCACTTTTCCCAACCAAGGCACCGCAAACAAGACGCGGCCATCGGCGGTTTTGGGCACCATTAATGCAGTGTCTCCGCCCAAGAATTCATGGTCCACCACAACGTGGACCCCTTGGCTTGGTGCCACCATGGCTTTGGTGGGGCGCCTGCCATCGCCACCATTTGCCAAACCGTCTTTTTGGCGTAGTTCGTCGACCCACACTCCCGCCGCATTCACCACGCAGCGGGATTGAATGCGGTATCGCTCGCCGGTCTGGGTATCTTCGCAGGTGAGTCCGGCTACTTTGCCAGCTTCGTAGATCAAGTCGGCGGCGCGACAATAGTTGACAAGCAAGGCACCACGCGTGGCGGCTGTTCGAGCCAGTGCCAGCGCAAGTCGTGCATCGTTAAATTGCCCATCCCAGTATTTGACGCCGCCTTTGAGTCCCTGGTCCAGGGCGGTGGGTAGCGCCGCCATGGTTTCATCACGGTTCAGGAATTCGGTTTTTCCTAGTCCCGCCTTACCGGCCAAAGCGTCGTACACCTTGAGTCCAATGCCGTAAAACGGGGTTTCCCACCATTGGTAGGACGGCATAATAAAGGAAAGGGGTTGCGCCAGATGGGGTGCGTTGTTCAAGAGCGTGGTGCGCTCGTGCAACGCTTCCCGCACCAAAGAAATATTACCTTGCGCGAGATAACGCACGCCGCCGTGCACCAGTTTGGTGGCGCGGGAAGACGTGCCTTTGGCAAAGTCATGGGATTCGACCAAAACCACTTTAAAACCTCGGGCTGCAGCATCGAGTGCAACACCCAAGCCGGTAGCCCCACCGCCAACGATGGCGATGTCATAAACATGGTCTTGCGCGAGTTGGGCGATCAAGTGGGTGCGTTGGGTGGGTAGGGTCTGCATAGTTAGGCAATGTCGAAGTGAATAAATGGTCGCGTGAACGACAGCGTCACGCGACCATTGCTTAGAGCGTCAAAACGCTCAATACGAGTCTCAGCGGACTTTGCCGTTTTTCCAAGCTGTCAACAATGTGTCGTAGGCGATGGTTTCACCCTTTGGCTTCTCGTTAGCCAACTTTTTCCACGGGGCACCTGTATCACTTAGCCACTTATTGGCATTACTCTTAGCATTCAGTTTAGGTGGGCAATGCGCCATACCCGCACGTTCCAGTCGGGCCATTACGGCATCCATTTCTTCTGCCAAGTTATCCATGGCAGCTTGAGGTGTTTTTTCACCCGTCACAGCAACAGCCACATTTTTCCACCACAACTGCGCCAACTTCGGATAGTCAGGCACATTGGTCCCAGTCGGTGTCCAGGCCACGCGGGCTGGACTGCGGTAAAACTCCACCAACCCCCCTAATTTCGGAGCCATATCGGTCATTGCCTTGGATTGAATGTCGCTTTCGCGGATTGGAGTCAGGCCCACGGTCGTCTTCTTCAAAGACGTAGTTTTTGCGGTCACAAACTGCGCATACAACCAAGCTGCTGCTACTTTGTTAGCATCATGATCCTTGAAGAAAGTCCACGAACCGACATCCTGGTAGCCGTTCTGCATGCCCGGCTTCCAGTAGGGTCCATTCGGACCAGGTGCCATGCGCCATTTCGGTGTTCCGTCCGCATTCACAACTGGCAAACCGGGTTTGATCATGTCTGCAGTGAAGGCGGTGTACCAGAAAATTTGTTGTGCAATTTGGCCCTGTGCAGGCACAGGACCAGCTTCACCAAAGGTCATGCCAATGGCTTCTTTTGGCGAATACTGCTTCATCCAGTCGATGTACTTGGTAAGCGCATAGACCGCTGCGGGTGAATTGGTTGCGCCACCACGAGAAACTGACGCACCCTGTGGTGTACAGCCGTCTGCTGAGGCACGAATACCCCATTCGTCGACTGGCTTTCCATTCGGAATGCCAACATCAGCCGAACCAGCCATGGACAACCAGGCGTCAGTAAAGCGCCAGCCCAATGACGGATCCTTCTTGCCGTAATCCATGTGGCCATAAATGGCCTTACCGTCAATATTTTTAACGTCGTTGGTAAAGAACGCAGCGATATCCTCGTACGCACTCCAGTTCAAAGGGACGCCCAAGTCGTAGCCGTATTTGGCTTTAAATTTAGCTTTCAACTCAGGTTTTTCAAACAAGTCGGCGCGGAACCAATACAGATTAGCGAACTGCTGATCGGGTAATTGGTACAACTTGCCATCAGGGGCCGTTGTAAAGCTGGTGCCGATGAAGTCCTTCAGATCCAGGCCAGGATTTGTCCACTCTTTGCCACTGCCTGCCATATAGTCAGTCAGATTCATGACCTGACCGTAACGGTAGTGCGTACCAATCAAGTCAGAGTCCGTGATCCAGCCGTCGTAAATCGACTTGCCCGATTGCATAGAGGTTTGCAGCTTCTCGACGACGTCACCCTCACCAATCAAATCATGGATGACTTTGATGCCTGTAATTTCCTCAAAGGCCTTGGCCAGTGTTTTCGATTCGTACTCATGGGTTGTAAGGGTCTCAGACACAACAGAGATCTCTTTGACACCCTTAGCTTGCAGCTTTTTGGCGGCGTCAATGAACCACTTCATTTCTGCCGCTTGTTGTGTCTTGGAAAGGGTCGATGGTTGGAATTCACTGTCAATCCACTTCTTGGCCGCAGCTTCATCAGCCCAACTTGGACTAGACGCGGCACATACCATCGCCACAGCCAACACAGAATATTTCAATTTCATTACCGGTCTCCTCAGATCAAAGAACCCCTGTTTAAAAAATTGCTACGGCCCCAGGGGGAAAAACCGTTGCATTATTTATTGAAGTGCCAATGCCTAGCCCTTGCGCATAATGAATACAAGCAATCCTATCGAAGCAACAAAGCTGATCCAAATGGACGGATCAGCGTCCAGGCTCAACAATTCAGCCATCCAGCCGCTCAGGCCGACAAAAGCCAGATTCGTATAAGCGGCAGCCAGCAAGCCGATAAACAGTCGGTCTCCGCGCGTCGTAACCATGGGAAGAAAGCCTTTACGCAAGGTAGTGGGTGACTTGATCTCCCAAATCGTCATTCCGCACAACATTAGTCCAATACAGGTGAAGAAAACGGCCACGGGTGTGGTCCATGCCATCCATTGATACATACAGCGCTCCTGTTAAACACGACCCATCGCGAAACCCTTCGCGATGTAATTTCGAACAAACCAAATCACAATCGCGCCCGGCACGATTGTGAGAACACCAGCTGCGGCCAGGGTGGCCCAATCCATGCCCGACGCTGAAATGGTTCGCGTCATCGTGGCGGCAATCGGTTTCGCATTGACACTGGTCAAGGTGCGCGCCAGCAGCAACTCCACCCAACTGAACATGAAGCAGAAAAACGCAGCGACCCCTACGCCGGCCTTGATCAAGGGCAGAAAAATCTGAACGAAAAATCGGGGAAAAGAGTAACCATCAATGTAGGCTGTTTCGTCGATTTCCCTTGGGATACCACTCATAAAGCCCTCAAGAATCCAGACGGCCAGAGGCACGTTAAATAATAGGTGAGCCAATGCAACTGCCAAATGGGTGTCCATCAGCCCCACAGAGCTGTAAAGTTGAAAAAATGGCAGCAGAAACACAGCCGGTGGGGTCATGCGATTGGTCAGTAACCAAAAGAAAACATGCTTGTCGCCCAGAAAGCTGTAGCGAGAAAATGCGTAGGCGGCGGGCAGCGCCACGGTGAGAGAAATCACCGTATTGATCGCCACGTAGATCATGCTGTTGATGTAGCCGGAGTACCAGGCCGGATCCGTCAAAATGGTTTTGTAGTTATCCCAGGTGAAATGATCTGGAAACAAAGAGAAGCCGGCGACGATCTCATTATTGGTCTTGAACGACATGTTGACCATCCAGTAGATGGGCAACAAGGCGAACACGATATAGGCGATAAGGAACAACGTCCTTTTCTGAAACTTTGGCTTATTCATTTCAACCCTCCTTTTCCTGGGTGCCAACGCGTTGCATCCAACTATACAAAATAAAACATAACAGCAAGATGATCAGAAAGTAGATCAACGAGAACGCTGCTGCAGGTCCGAGGTCAAATTGACCCACCGCTTTTTGCGTCAAAAATTGCGAGAGAAAGGTCGTCGCATTCCCTGGTCCGCCGCCCGTCAAGACAAAAGGCTCGGTGTAGATCATGAAACTGTCCATGAAGCGCAGCAGCACGGCAATCATCAACACACCGCGCATTTTTGGTAACTGCACATAACGGAATATATCCAGCTTACTGGCGCCATCAATGCTGGCCGCTTGGTAATAGGCGTCTGGAATTGACCGCAAACCTGCGTAACCCAACAAAGCTACTAAAGGCGTCCAGTGCCAAACATCCATGAGAAGCACCGTGAGCCAAGCGTGTGTGGCGTTGCCCGTGTAGCTGTAGTCAATGCCCATGCCTTGCAGTGCGGCGCCCATGAGGCCGATGTCTGTTCGGCCAAAAATCTGCCAAATCGTGCCGACTACGTTCCATGGAATCAGCAAGGAAAGGGAGACGATAACCAACACCGCTGACGCCTTCCAGCCCGTGGCGGGCATGGACAAGGCCAGCAAAATACCGAGCGGTAGCTCGACGGCCAATACCGAGAAGGAGTAGATCAATTGCCTCAATAGCGCACCATGCAATTCTTCGTCGCGCATGATGGCGGCAAACCATTCCGTGCCAACGAAAACCTGACGATCCATAGAAATAATGTCCTGCACCGAGTAGTTGACGACAACCATTAACGGCATGATGGCCGAAAATGCAACACAAATCAGGACGGGCAGAACCAGAAACCAGGCTTTCTGGTTGACCGGTTTAATGGTGGTGCTCATTGCACGATCTCCTCATTCTTGTAAAAGCAAGTATG
>JBLHZH010000060.1:0-9483 GCA_047629695.1 Rhodoferax sp. | reverse complement strand
GGGTTGGAACAGGCCTTCAACTTCGCCTTTCCATAAACGTGAAGCGTCCACCAGCAAAATTACATCAGCGGGCGAGGCGGTGCCTTCTGCCTTGAGACGGGCGAGAATACCGGCATCGTCAGAATCAACCCGGTTTATTTTGATGCCGGTGGCCTTGCTGAAGTCGGTGTAGAGCGCCTCATCGGTCGGGTAGTGACGCGCTGAGTAAATATTCAGTTCGGACGCTTGTGCGGCTAGGCCAGAGCAGGCCAGTAAAACGGTGCAAGCTGCGGGGATGTATTTTTTGAACATGGTGTGTCGCTTCTTTTAAAGTTAATACCTCAATACTAACGCAAACACGAATTATTCTTAATACATGAGTTTTATAAAATTGAATTACAACTTTACGACCCTCATGCTGGTGGCGCTTGTGCTGAGCGGATGCGCGACGGTCACGCCGCCATTGCCCCAGGATCGGCCGCCCATAGCAGAGCCGGTCGTCAAAATTCCCCTCAAGGTGGGTCTGGCTCTGGGGGGCGGTGCGGCTCGGGGCTTTGCGCACATCGGGGTGATTCAGGTGCTGGAAGAAGCAGGCATTCGCCCCAGCCTGGTGGTAGGGACTTCTGCCGGCAGTCTGGTGGCCGCCCTTTATGCGAGCGGCAAGACGGGTGCGCAGCTGCAGAAAATTGCGGAGGCCATGGAGGAAGCCACCTTTGCGGATTGGACGCTGCCAATTTTTAGCCGGGGCATGTTGCGCGGTGATGCCTTGGCGCGGTATGTGCGCAAGCAAGTGAATGGCCGCTTGATTGAGGGCATGCCTGTGTCGTTGGGCATTGTGGCGACAGATTTGAACAGTGGGCAGGGTGTACTTTTCCAACGGGGTGACACGGCCATGGCGGTGCAGGCATCAAGTGCAGTGCCCGCCCTGTTTGAGCCTGTCAAAATAGCGGGTCGCGAGTATGTGGACGGGGGGCTGGTGTCGCCGGTACCCGTGCGCTATGCACGCCAAATGGGCGCTGAACTGATTATTGCGGTCGATATTTCGAGTGCGCCAGAGTCTAATCTGGCCACTGATTCGTTGCAAATTTTGTTGCAAACATTCACTATTATGAGTAAAAGCATCAATATGTTTGAGTTACGTGATGCCGAAGTGGTGGTCCGTCCTGCACTGGTTGATGTGTCGAGTGCCGATTTTGGTGCGAGAAACCGTGCGATTCAAGCGGGACGCGTTGCCATGCAGACCCTGCTGCCACAACTTCGTCAAGCCCTGGCGGTTCCCCGTAACCGTTTTTAAAAAAACCGTTCTCAGGAAACTAGGTCTTGATAAATATCATGTAAAGCCTGAACAAAGTGGGTCACATAACTGTCACATAAAGTTCTTATAGTTGAAGGGTTGGCACAAAGTCAGCTTTCACTCATCTCAAAAGGACTCCCTTTGAAAAACTGTTTAAAAATTGCACTTATTGGCGTCGCTGGTGCCGCATCCCTGTCATTCGTCGGCCTGGCCAGTGCGCAACAAATTACTGGTGCCGGCGCCAGTTTCCCCGCCCCTTTGTATTCAAAGTGGGCAGCTGAATACAACAAGGCCACAGGCGTCAAGGTCAATTACCAATCTGTCGGCTCAGGTGCTGGCATAAAGCAAATTGACGCTAAAACCGTTGACTTTGGGGCCTCCGATATGCCTCAAACCGACGAAGTCCTGAAGGCCAAGGGTCAGATGCAGTTTCCGACGGTGATTGGCGGTACGGTGCCAGTGGTCAATATCAAAGGCATCAGTTCGGGCCAGTTAAAGCTTGATGGTAACTTGCTGGGTGATATCTTTCTTGGCAAAATTACCAACTGGAATGATGCAGCCATCAAGGCACTGAACCCCACCCTGGCGCTGCCGGATGCCCAGATTGCACCCGTGCGCCGCGCTGATGGTTCAGGAACCACATTTAACTTCACCAACTACCTGAGCACGGTTAACCCTGAGTGGAAAGCCAAAGTGGGCCAGGGCACGGCTGTGAACTGGCCGGTGGGTGCGGGTGGCAAGGGCAACGAAGGGGTGGCAGCATTTGTCAGTCGTTTGCCTAACTCTATTGGTTATGTCGAGTATTCGTATGCCAAACAGACCAAGATGACTTACGCTCTGCTGAAAAATCGGGACGGCGTTTTTGTCGCCCCAAGTGAAGAGTCGTTCAAAGCCGCTGCAGCGGGGGCTGATTGGAACAAGTCGTTTTATCAGTTGATCGTCGATCAGCCTGGCAAGAACGCTTGGCCTATTTCTACCGCGACTTTCATTTTGATGAATCTGAAGCAAGAGACCCCGGCCAACGCCACGGAAACCTTCAAGTTCTTTGCTTGGGCGTATAAGGACGGTGACAAGATGGCTTCCGATCTGGACTATGTGGCCATGCCTGACAGCGTGGTTGCATCGATTCAGAAAGCCTGGGGCCAGGTCACTGATCTCTCCGGCAAGCCCGTCGCTTTGAAGTAATTGGTTTAAATAACAACAAAGCACTTTTATTGGAGTCGGCGCATGTCAACTACACTTCCGGCAAACCAGATGCCTTTAAACCACTCGGCCCAGTTACCCGGACATGTGATGACTAACCCTTCTCCAATAAAAGCGGCCCGTTCAGGGCCGATGGCTGATCGCATTTTTGGCTGGCTGGCCAAAGGTGCGGCTCTTTTTACCCTCGGTATTCTGATTGCCATCCTAATATCTCTGATCATCAGCGCTTGGCCCGCCATAGATAAATACGGCTTGGGTTTTCTCACCAGCAGTACCTGGGACCCTGTGGCGGAGGACTTTGGTGCCTTGGTCATGATTTACGGCACCTTGATGACCTCGTTCATCGCCTTGCTGATTGCCGTTCCCGTGAGTTTTGGTATCGCGCTGTTCCTGACCGAGCTGTCTCCGGCCTGGCTCAAGCGCCCCCTAGGCACAGCCATTGAGTTGTTGGCCGCTATTCCATCCATTGTTTATGGCATGTGGGGTTTTTTGGTATTTGGTCCGGTGTTGGCCCAATATGTTCAGCAGCCCCTGCAGGCGCTTTTTTCCGAGACCCCTTATCTTGGGGCTCTGTTCTCGGGTCCCCCGGTGGGGATTGGTATTTTGTCCGCTGGCATTATCTTGGCCATCATGATCATTCCGTTTATCGCCTCGGTCATGCGCGATGTGTTTGAGGTGACGCCAACGCTGCTCAAGGAATCGGCCTATGGTCTGGGCGCCACCACCTGGGAGGTGGTCTCTAAAGTCGTGCTGCCTTACACCAAGGCGGGTGTCATTGGCGGCATCATGCTGGGACTGGGCCGTGCCATTGGCGAGACCATGGCTGTGACCTTTGTTATCGGAAACCTGAACCAACTGGACACACTGAGTCTGTTTCAGGCCGCCAACAGCATTACCTCGGCGCTGGCCAATGAGTTTGCAGAGGCCGGACCAGGCTTGCATCAGGCGTCGTTGATGTACTTGGGGCTGGTGTTGTTTGTGATCACTTTTGTGGTGCTGACACTATCCAAAATATTATTGATGCAACTTAAAAAGAGTGAAGGAGCCAAGACATGACCACCAGCGAGCTTTTGTTGCAATCGGTCGCGCTGGAGCAGACGCGGCAGGCACGTTACAGTCAACGCAAGTTAGTCAACCAGGTGGCCCTGACCTTGTCAATGTTGGCTATGGCTTTTGGCTTATTCTGGTTATTCTGGATTTTGATGGATACCGTGCGGTTAGGTTTTGAAGGACTGACCCTCGATACTTTGACCCTGATGACACCCCCGCCCAACGATGTGGGTGGACTGGCTAACGCGATTTACGGCTCCTTTTTGATGGTGTTGCTGGCGGCCTTCGTAGGCACACCGATTGGCATCATGGCGGGTATTTATCTGGCTGAATTCAACACTAAGGGCTGGTTATCCTCCACCACACGGTTTGTCAACGATATCTTGTTGTCAGCGCCTTCGATCGTGATTGGCCTGTTTGTCTATGCCGTGGTGGTGGCGAATTTCAAGTCTTTTTCGGGTTACGCCGGTGCCGCTGCGTTAGCGTTGATTGTCATTCCGGTGGTGATTCGCACCACCGAAAACATGTTGCAACTGGTTCCCCCCGGTTTGCGTGAAGCGGCTTATGCGCTGGGTGCACCTAAATGGAAAGTTATTCTGAGCATTACGTTGCGGGCTGCCCGGTCGGGTGTGGTGACGGGTGTTTTGCTGGCCGTCGCCCGTATTGCGGGCGAAACGGCGCCTTTGCTGTTCACTGCACTGAATAACCAGTTCTGGACCTCCAGCCTGAGCGAGCCGATGGCGAGTTTGCCCGTGACGATTTTTAAATTCGCAATGAGCCCCTACGAGAACTGGCAACAACTGGCTTGGGCCGGTGTTTTGCTCATCACGCTAGGTGTATTGGCCCTGAATATTTTGGCCCGGGTCCTGTCTCGCAGCAAGCTCTGAGCGAACCGCTATTACTGAATTGAGAAAAGACTAAATATGATTATGGCTCCCGCGACAATCGAACGGTCCAAGATTTCCGTTAAAAATCTTGATTTTTACTACGGTAAGTTCCAGGCGTTAAAAAACATCAACCTTGAAATTCCAGAGAACAAAGTGACCGCTTTCATTGGCCCATCGGGCTGTGGAAAGTCAACCCTGTTGCGTGTTTTCAACCGCATGTTCGAACTCTACCCCGAGCAACGGGCAGAAGGCGAAATCTTGCTTGATGGTGAGAATCTTCTGACAAGCAAAAAAGATGTGGCTCTGTTGCGTGCCAAGGTTGGTATGGTATTTCAGAAGCCCACGCCATTCCCGATGTCGATTTTTGACAATATTGCCTTTGGCGTCAAGTTGTTCGAGTCGCTCAATGCCAGCGACATGGAAGAGCGGGTTGAGTGGGCCCTGCGCAAGGCGGCCTTGTGGGCTGAGGTTAAAGACAAGTTGAACCAGAGTGGTTCCAGTCTGTCGGGTGGTCAGCAGCAACGTTTGTGCATCGCCCGCGGCATTGCGATTAAGCCGGAAGTTTTGTTGCTTGACGAACCCTGCTCGGCGCTTGACCCGATTTCGACTGCCAAAGTTGAAGAGTTGATCACAGAACTCAAGAACGATTACACGGTGGTGATTGTTACGCACAATATGCAACAGGCGGCGCGCTGCAGCGATTACACCGCCTATATGTACCTCGGGGACTTGATGGAGTTTGGCTCAACCGAGCAAATGTTTTTCAAGCCGACCCGCAAGGAAACTGAAGATTACATCACTGGCCGATTTGGTTAACAGTTAAGGAGACGACATGCCTGATAAACATCTTTCCACACAGTTCGACAGCGAACTCAGTGCGGTCTCAACCCGGGTGATGGAGCTCGGTGGTCTGGTTGAGTCGCAGATTCAAAAGGCGGTTTTTGCCTTGTCGCACTTCAATATCGAGGTGGCTAAAGAGGTCTCCGTGATCGAAGTGCGTGTCAACGCCATGGAAGTCGACATTGACCGTGAGCTTTCCAGCATCATTGCACGACGTCAGCCCACCGCGCGCGATTTGCGTCTGTTAATCGCCATTTCTAAAACAACCGCCAACCTAGAGCGCGTCGGCGATGAAGCCGACAAAATGGCGCGCATGGTGCTTTCCATCATTAGCAGTGGTCGACCCTTATCCCTGCCCTCCAAAGAGTTGTGGGTGGCGGCTGATCTGGCTGCGGGTTTGTTGCGCAAAGCGCTTGACGCTTTTGCGCGACTTGATACCGTTGCGGCGGTGACCATCCTGAAAGAGGATGACCTGATTGATCAGGAGTTTGACGGTTTTGTACGCAAGCTGATTACCTACATGATGGAAGACCCGCGCATGATCTCCGCCAGTCTTGATTTGCTCTTTCTGGCTAAAGCGATTGAGCGTATTGGTGACCATGCCAAAAATATTGCTGAATTCATTATTTATGTCGTCAAGGGCGAAGATGTTCGTCATACCACGATGGCAGAAATTGAATTGGCTGTGAAATGAGGCAGCAGCCCGGTGTTCTGATTGTCGAGGATGAGCCCGCGATTGCCGAGTTGATCGCCGTCAATCTGCGCCATAACGGCTTTCGGCCTGTCTGGGCCATGGACAGCGCATCGGCCCAACGTGAGCTCGATGCCGTTTTGCCCGATGTCATTTTGCTGGACTGGATGTTGCCCGGTGAAAGTGGGTTGTTGCTGGCTAAACGCTGGCGCGCCAATGACCGTACCAAAGATGTGCCGATCATCATGTTGACCGCCCGCGGCGACGAGATGGACCGCGTCGCCGGGCTTGATGCCGGGGCAGATGACTACATTGCCAAACCGTTTTCAACCAAAGAACTGCTGGCGCGGGTGCGTGCTGTATTGCGTCGCCGCGCTCCGGAGCAGATGGGCGGCGTCTACACCATCGGTGCGCTGTCACTTGATGCCTCAACTTACCGCGTGACCTTTAATGAGCAGATGTTGAAGCTGGGCCCCACTGAGTTCAAGTTGCTTCATTATTTTATGAGTCATGCCGAGCGCGTTCACAGTCGTTCACAACTTCTGGACAAGGTCTGGGGTGATCATGTCTTTATTGAAGAACGTACGGTTGATGTTCACGTCAAACGGCTGCGCGAAGCTTTGGGTGCCAGCGCGGGCCAAATGATAGAAACCGTGCGGGGCGCAGGCTACCGCCTGACGGCACAGGCGCCTTGGGTGGCACCGGTGGCTCCTGCATCGGCTGGCATTTGATTTCATAGTTGCACGCGACGTTTGTCCTCTGTTACCTTTTATTCATGTTTTTGCGGTTTTCTTCCTACATCGGGTTCCAATTCGCGGGTGGTTTTGTCGGTGGCTACTTGTTGCCGTCCAGCCACGCGGTACTTTCCGTGGGTACTGTTATCGGTATTGTGGCTGGCGGGGTGGTGTGGATTGCACTTGACGTGTCTCGCAGCAAGCGCCTGCTCAACTGGTTGCGCATCGGAGAGACCTCGAACGCAGCTATGCGTACCGGTTTGTGGGGTGAGGTTTCTGATCGAGTCCGACGTTTGATACGTGTCCGTGAGCAACAGACGCGCGAAAGTCAGAGCCGCCTACAGGATTTTTTGGCAGCCTTGCAGGCCTCGCCTAATGGCGTCTTGCTATTGGACGCACAAGGCTGCATTGAGTGGTGCAACCAGACGGCGGCGGCACATTTTGGCCTGGATGCGCAGCGGGACATGCTGCAACATTTGGGGAATTTGGTGCGTGACCCGGGGTTTGTGGATTATTACGCCAACCAAGACTATGGGCATGAGCATGTCATGCCTGGTCGTAACAGTTCTACGGTCCGGCCGGTCAAATTGTCAGTACGTCTCTACCCTTATGGCGAGGGCCGGTTGTTGCTGCTGTCACGCGATATCACGGCGCTGGAACAAGCCGAGGCCATGCGGCGAGACTTTGTTGCTAATGTCTCCCATGAAATTCGCACGCCGCTTACCGTACTGGCCGGTTTTGTCGAAACCCTGCAGACTTTGCCGCTGACTGATGGCGAGCGCGATCACTATCTGGGCCTGATGTCCTCCCAGGCAGAGCGCATGCAGACATTGGTGAGTGATCTGTTGATCCTCTCTCGACTGGAAGGTAGCCCACTTCCCGGTGGCAGCGAGTGGACCTCAATGACACAGTTGATACGTCAATTAGAGCAGGAGGCGCGTTCGCTGTCCGTAGTGCTGAACCAGCCCTCTGGACCTTTACACATTTTTTTGTTTGAATCGCTAGAGGCGACTGAAATAGCAGGTACGCGTAATGAACTGCTAAGTGCGATGAGCAACCTGGTGTGCAATGCCGTGCGCTATACGCCGCCAGGGGGGGGTATTTGTGTTCGTGCCCAGGTCTTGCCAGAAGGTCAGCTATCGTTCTCAGTGCAGGACCGCGGTGTCGGGATTACGCCTGAGCATATTCCGCGCCTAACCGAGCGTTTTTATCGGGTGGACAGCAGTCGTTCACGTGATACTGGTGGCACAGGACTTGGCTTGGCGATTGTGAAACATGTGGCACAACGACACGGTGCCGAGTTGAAAATTAGCAGCGTACTGGGTCAGGGCTCTGTTTTTTCAATCGTTTTGCCGGCTAGCCGGGTCAGGCGCGAGTCCGTTGCCAGCGCGCGACCCGGTTCTTAAGTCATCACGTTATCGTGGTCGAGACCACTTCGACCGAGTTGTCGTAGACATCAATTCGCTTGTCATAAAGGGGAATCGTGGTGCCATTGACTCGGTTATTGACGAGTTTGCCAAGGTCCACATCGGCAATCACAATTTGCTCCATGTTTGCCACTCCTTCGGCCGCAATGCCATCGCGGGCAAACGGAAAGTCAGAGGGGGTAATAATGGCGGCCTGGCCAAAGTGCAGGCCAAGACCTTCAACGGCAAGGTTGCCGACAGTGCCGGTGACGGCCACATAGACTTGGTTCTCGATGGCGCGGGCATGACAGCAATAGCGGACACGCCAAAAACCCTGTTTGTCATCCGTACAGGAGGGCACGAAAATAATGTCGGCCCCTTGCTCGCACACCATGCGCGACAGTTCGGGGAACTCGATGTCGTAGCAAATCAGAATGCTGATACGCCCATGAGGCGTGTCAAATACTTTCAGGTTATGGCCCGGGTCACCCTTCCATTTTTCTTTTTCCCAGCGTGTCAGATGAATCTTGTCCTGGGTAAAGACATTGCCGTCCGGGGTGAATAAATAAGCGGTGTTCAGCAGTTTCCCATCGCTGATCGTTGGGTGACTGCCGCCAATGATGTGCACGCCCCAAAAGGCGGCCAGTTCGCGAAACAAGGCCACATAGCGGGCGGTGTAGCCATCCATGTCGCGAACGGCACGGTAAAGGTCGTTGGTGTCCATGAACGACAACAACTGGGTAGTGAAAATTTCGGGAAACAAAACGAATTGCGGCTTGTAGTCGCCAGCCGCCTTCATCACGAAGCGGACTTGATTTTCGAAACCGTCCCAGTCACTGATGGCACGCAGCAAATACTGCACCGCAGCGATGCGCACAGTCGTTTGTTTGGGTTTATGCGCGGGTTCGCGTCCGAGGTCGATGTTGCTGCTCATAGGAGGATTCAAGTTATTTATTCCATTGTGTTTTGTAGCGCGGTAGGCTGGAGCGGGTCGTAGTCTGGGTTGAGCCAGACAATCAGCGACGCGTTACCGCAAGACTCTTTGTCCTCGGGCAAGTAGTCTTGCATGATTCCGCAATAGCGAAATCCTTCCTTAAGCTGAAAACTGAGTACTGGATCGACCAGGTCACCCCAAAGGATTTTTTTCGCGTACAACTCGATCGGCATCTTGTCAGCCACAGCATGGTAGCCCGGCAAGCGGCCGCAAGCAATAATGCGCCGCAAGTTGAGTTGTTGACATAGTTTACGCCGACCGTCGTATAAAGCATGTCCTAGGCGTTGGCCACGCAGTCGCGGGTCAACAAACACCTCTGCCCCATAGAGGGTAAAGCCAACTGGGTTGTGTGTATCGAAGGTGCCCGCTGCCGTAATTTCTTTCCAGGAGTGTTCGTCCGCCCAC
>JBLHZH010000059.1:0-9525 GCA_047629695.1 Rhodoferax sp. | reverse complement strand
CAGATATCCGCGGGGTGGCCAGTGCAGCATAACGCTGTGCGTACCCTGGCTGCAGTCGACGGGAACGCTGGCTTGGTTCGCATTGATCACCACAGCAAGTCACGGTATGGTTTAACCGGTAATTGCGAGCGGTACGTCAAAGTTCTAAACCGCTTCTCAGATTAAAGACTATCGTTGGCCTGCTGCGCGGGGTCGCTCCACACAGGCGCTGTATCGTTTGACCTTGCTTAGGCGATTCATTGACCGAACGCACTGTGAGCTGACCGGGCAAGCACGACAACCAAGCGGTGACTTCTGGCAGCGCCTTTGGCTGCACACTTGGTGTGCACAGCTTATCAGCTCCCAAAGCCCCATACCAGTGCGAAACAGACTTTATTTGGTGCGCACTTGATGGCGGAGCACCCCAAACCAGCTTATCTTTGTTGGCACGAAGCCTGCTTAGTAAAGTTCAGCATGAAGAGCGACTTGTAGAAAAGACAAGTCCTCTGTCGCAAGGTCCACTAGGGTTCCGATGCAGCGCTGAAGCGCTGCATGTCTGGTCCGAGAGTGAACCGGCCTCATCGCAGGTTCCACGGAGGGATAAAAGCCCGGGAGAACGACCTACACGTCGCTTTTTCTTGCGCCTTTTTAAATCCACTGGAGCTCCCCATGAAGTCCGTCGTTATATCCTCTGCCTACTCCCATTCATGGCTTTCACGCCTGCGCAAACCACTTATCGGCGCTGCGGTATCTCTTTTGGCTTCGAGCGCTTTTGCAGCGGGGCCTGCTCCCATCAAGCTGGCGACCGTTGTCTGGATCGGCTATGGCCCCTTTTATGTCGCCGACGCACTCGACCTCTACAAGAAGTACAACCTCAAGGTGTCGTTGCAGGTCTTTAACGATCCCGCCTTGATTCCTTCGGCCATCATCGCCGGCGCTGTGGATGGCGGCATGCTCACCTACGACCAGGTGGTGGGTCAGGTGGCGGCCGGACGCAACATGAAAGTTGTGATGCCCATCGACTATTCCAACGGCGGAGATGCTATCGTGGCCGATGCAAGTGTCAATAAAGTTGCCGACTTCAAGGCAAAGAAGATCGGCTATAACCCGCTCTCACCGTCAGACTTTCTGCTGTCCTACGCACTCAAGATCAACGGCCTGAGTGAGAAAGACATCTCTCCTGTCAGCATGACGCCCGAAGCCGTGCCGGCTGCGATGGCCTCTGGCCAGTTACCGGTCGGTGTAACCTACGAGCCCAGCCTGTCACAAATTTTGAGCCAGGGTGACGGCAAAAAATTTAAGGTCGTGTTCTCTTCCAAGGATGCACCAGGGCTGATCGCTGACGTACTGGTATTTGATGAAAAGACTATCAAAGCCAAGCCTACAGAAATCAACGGCATCATCAAAGCCTACCTCGACGGCATGGCGTACATGAAGGCCAAACCCGATGAGTCGGCCAAAATTATTGGCAAATTCATGGGCGTGAGCGCCAAAGAAGTAAAAGAACAGCTAAGCGGCGTCTACAACATTCCCAAGGCTGAAATGCCCAAAGCATTTCTGCCAGCCAAGGAAACCACGTCTTACTACGCTAGCGGCGCCATCATCGCCGAACTGCTGAAGGCCAAAGGCCAGATTACCAAAATTCCGGCGATCGAAGCCACGATGGACGCCTCGTTCGTCAACGCCCTCAAGTAAGAAGTTAGCCAGGCCATACCGCCCAATGCACACCAGCTCACTGGTGTGCCCCTCGTAGAGTTGTATTTCATGACAAATATTTTTCGTTACGCCGACGGCTTGTGGCCCAATACCCTCGCCTTGTGTTTTACCCTTTTTGGCTTCCCGACAGGAATCTGGTTACTGGGTCACCCACACTGGGCGCTCAACCTCCTGGGTGTGTTCCTCGTGACCCAGACCCTAGTGTGGTCTGCCTATTACATCCATGAGTTCGCGCACCTTGCCATTTTCAAGACCCAAAAGGCCAACGAAAGCTGGGGTGCCGTCATGAGCTGGATCAACGGCAGCTGCTACGCCCGTTTCGCCGACCTGCGCCGCAAACACATGCGTCATCACGTCGAGCGAGCCGACGTGATCACCTTTGACGTGCAAGCCTTCCTCAAACGCTTACCCGACTGGCAACGCAACACGGTTCTCGCGCTGGAGTGGACCTACATCCCGGCTGTCGAGTTCATCATGCGGGTCTACGTAGTCGCTCTACCCTTCATCAACGAAGCGAAGAAAAATGCGCGCGGTCGCATCATCGGTACCGCCGTGCTGCGCCTCACCGCCTTTACCCTGCTGGCCATCTGGTCGCTCAAAGCCTTGGCGTTGTACGCACTGTCGTATCTTATTTTCGTGACCCTGCTGCGCTTCGCCGACTGTTTCCAGCACACCTACGACGCCTACCCTATTTTGGACGAAACGCCCGTCCCAGCCGACAAGGTGCGCGACCGGATCTACGAGCAAGCCAACACGTACAGCGACGTGGTGCAGGTCGACGCCAAGTGGCTCAACCTGATCTGGCTCAACTTCGGCTTCCACAATGCGCACCATGAGCGCCCCATCGCGCCTTGGTACAAGCTGCCCTCATTGCACAGGGATCTCTATCCCGAAGGCTGTGCGCAGGTCATTACCGTGGGCGAACTGCTACACAGCTTTCACGCCAACCGGGTCAAGCGCGTGCTCGCCAGCGACTACGGCGAAGTGCCGCCGTCCGGCACACCCCATCGAGCCGACAGGTTTGTTGGCGCTGTGGGCGTGTCATTCCTGACCGCCGTCTAGATTGTCAAAGTACCTGACATGACAGCAATAAACTTCGGATTGCGCGATAAAACCGTGCTAATCACCGGCGCGGCCGGTGGCATTGGCAGTGCACTGGCGCATGCTTTTGCCCGGCAGGGTGCCACACTGCTGCTGCTCGACCGGGCGGCAGCACCGCTGCACGATCTCGTGGACCGGCTCAAAACAGTGACCAAAGTGTTCGGCTTAGTCTGCGATCTGGGCGACGACGAAGCCGTGATTGCCGTCGCTGCACAGGTGCGCGAGCGCTGGGGAAGGCTCGATGTATTGCTCAACAATGCCGGCACTGAATACCCTACACCCATTGCCCCCGGCTCAACAGAGGCCACGGCCGCCTGGGCCCGTCTGCTCGACAACAACGTGGTCAGCATGGTTCGGCTCACACAAGCCCTTTTGCCCCTGATGCCGCGCGGCGCCAGCATCATCAATCAGTCGTCCATTTGGGGCAAGACCGGTGTGGCGGGCTTTTCGGCCTATTCGGCCAGCAAACACGCGGTGGTCGGTCTCACGCGTTCGCTGTCTATGGAGCTGGGTGCCCAAGGCATCCGCGTCAACGCCGTTTGCCCGGGCTGGATCCGCACCGACGCGGCCATGCGTTCGCTCGCCAGCATGGCGCAGGAACAGGGACACAGCCTAGACGAAGTGGAGCGAGACATCCTCTCGCGACAGGCCGTGCAAACCATGCTGGAACCGGCCGATATCGCCGGCGTATTTCTTTTTCTCGCCAGTGAAGCGGCCACTTCGCTGACCGGTCAATGCCTATCGGCCAGCCATGGCGAGGTGATGCTGTGAGCACGCCGCAACTATCGCTCGCGGGTCGCACTGCACTCGTCACAGGCGCCGCCACCGGCATCGGCCGCGCCACCGCGCTGCTCTTCGCACAAGCCGGCGCACGGGTGATCGTCAACCACTTGGGCAATCCAATCCGAGCCCAGACCCTGGTCGATGAAATCACCGCCAACAGCGGATACGCCATGGCCATTGAAGCCGATGTCAGTCAAGCCGCCGACGTGCAACGCCTCTTGAGCGAAGCAACCACTTTGGGGGCCATTGACATCCTGGTCAACAACGCCGGCATCATCCAGGAGAAGCCCTTTCTCGACACCACCGAAGCCGACTGGGACCGCATGATCACGACTGACTTGAAATCGGTCTTTCTGGTCTGCCGCGCGATCTTGCCCGCCATGGTCGAACGTGGTAGTGGCGTCATCGTCAACATCGCGTCCGACCTAGGGATTCTGGGCCGTGCTCACTATGCACCCTACTGTGCCGCTAAGGCGGGCGTCATTGGTCTCACGCGCTCGCTGGCGCGCGAGTTCGCGCCCACCATCCGTGTCAACGCCATTGCGCCGGGCCCTGTCAACACCGCCATGGTTTCCCTTGAAAGTATGAGCGCCAAGTCCATAGAAAACGAGCTCAATATTCCTCAAAAACGGTTCGCCGAGCCCGAAGAGATCGCGGCCACCGCGCTCTTCCTCGTGTCCGATCAGTCCCGCTTCTTTTGTGGCCAAGTGCTGAGCCCCAATGGCGGCTCGGTCATGCCCTGAACAATTTCTATGGCCAACACGCAATCTCCCTCCTCCACGCAGACCGGCCCGGTGCTCATCCTACTGTTTTCTGCCACGTTATGGGGTCTGTCATGGTGGCCGGTGAAGCAGCTGGTGGCCATCGGCTTGACCGGTCCGCTCTTACCGATGCTGGCTTATGGCGTGGTGGGCTTGAGCACCAGCTGGATGCTGTGGCAAGAACGCCACCAGTGGCGTCGCCAGACCGGCTTGCTGCTCGGACTGGCCTTGGT
Source organism: Rhodoferax sp. (assembly GCA_047629695.1). Lineage (GTDB taxonomy): Bacteria > Pseudomonadota > Gammaproteobacteria > Burkholderiales > Burkholderiaceae_C > Rhodoferax. The sequence continues at coordinate 4,952 of JBLHZH010000059.1, read as the reverse complement.
TGGCGGCTGGGCCAACACGGCGTTTGTCAGCGCACTGATGGTGGGCGATGTGGTACGCGTGATGTTTTTATTTTACCTTTCGCCGGTCTGGTCTGTCCTGGGCGGGCGCCTCTTTTTAGGTGAGCGTATTCCGCCGTGGCGGGCCGTCGCTGTGGCCGTCGCCGTAGTCGGTCTTTGGCTGGTGATCACAGGAGGCGCTGCACCGCAAAACGTGTCGTTCACGCTGGCCGATGTGCTCGCCCTGACTGCCGGCCTCGGCTTTGCAGGCAACAACATCATTGCCCGCGCCGCGCAAGACATCCCGCTGCGCTCCAAGACCGTCTCGGTCTTTTTAGGCTGCGGCTTGCTGTCAGGACTGGCGGTACTCTGGCAAGGCGAGCCCGTGCCCAGCCTGCCCGCCATCGCCTGGATCGGCGTGTTGCTCTATGGCTTTAACTGGCTGCTCGTCGCTACCGCCACCTGGCAATACGGGGTGACTCACATCGAGAGCGGCCGCGCTGGCGTGATCTTGCTGGCTGAGCTATTGGTGGCTGTGGTCTCAGCTTCCTGGTGGGGCGGCGAACAGCTCTCAGCCATTGAATGGATCGGTGGCGCACTCATCGCGGGCGCCGCCCTGATCGAAGCACTGGACTTCGGCCACCCGCTCGCCATTTCCTCGACAAATAAGGAGTCTCTATGAACACGACCGTCTGGATGAACCAGCTCTCCTGGCTTGATTATCAGCAGCGCTTGCGCACAGACCAGCCCCCCATATTTCTGCCCGTGGGTGCACTGGAGCAACACGGCCCCCACCTGCCTCTGGGCACCGACGGACTGCTGGCTTGCGCCGTGTCCGCAGACACCGCCGCGCGCGTCAATGGCCTGGTTGCGCCCACGCTCAGCTACGGCTACAAATCTCAACCTAAATGCGGTGGTGGTCAGCATTTTTGCGGTACCACCAGCGTCGACGCGGCCACCCTCGTGGGACAGGTGCGTGACGCCGTACGTGAATTCGCACGCCACGGCGCGAGCAAACTTGTAATCGTCAACGGCCACTATGAAAACCAGTGGTTCCTGATCGAAGGCATCGACCTCGGCCTGCGCGATGCCAAAGCCGCCGACCCGACCAACACCCTGCAGGTGATGCGCCTGGAGTACTGGGACTTCATGACCCCCGACACGTTGGGGAATGTATTTCCCGAAGGCTTCCCCGGCTTCGCACTGGAACACGCCGCCGTGCTGGAAACCTCCATGATGCTGCACTACCACCCGAATCTTGTGCGGCTTGACCTTATTCCTGACGACGGCCCTGCCGACTTTCCGCCTTACGACATCTACCCCCCGCGCACCGACTGGGTGCCGCCTTCGGGCGTGCTCTCGTCGGCGCGCGGCTCAGATGCCGCCAAAGGCAAGCGGCTTGCCGAAGAAGTCGCCCAGCGCATGGCCGAGGCCATTGCCAACGGGTTCACCCGCTACGCCGCATGACGCTGAAAAGAGACACTACCGCGCTTGTTATCATCGATATGCAGCGTGACTTTTGCAGTCCCGGTGGCTATGCAGATCGCGCAGGATTGGACATCTCGCGCATGCAAGCCGTGGTGAGCCAAGTGCAAACGCTGCTGCAAGCGGCCCGCGATGCTGGCTTGCTCGTGGTGCACACGCGCGAAGGCCACCCGCCTGATCTGTCTGATTGTTCACCCGCCAAGCTGCAACGCAGCGTCGCGGCAGGCGCCCCCATCGGCGACCTCGGCCCCTTGGGGCGGCTGCTGATCCAAGGTGAATATGGCCATGACTTTGTGGATAAGTTGCAGCCTCTGGCTGGCGAGATCGTGATCGATAAACCGGGCTACGGCGCATTCCATGCCACACGCCTGAACCGCCTGCTCGCAGCACACGGTATCGAGCAGCTCATCATCTGTGGCGTCACCACCGAAGTCTGCGTGCACTCCACGTTGCGCGAAGCTGTGGACCACGGCTACAAGTGCACCACCGTCAGTAATGCCACCGCCGCCAGCGAGCCTGAACACCAGGCCCCTGCGCTCGCTATGATTGGCGTGGAAGGTGGTATTTTTGGTCGTCTAGCCAGCGTCGATGAATGCGTGTCCGCGTTCCAATCCATCCCCCTGGAGATCTTATGACTCAAGCCCTTCGCCTGTGGCCACTGCTCACCGCCACCTACCGCTACGACAAATCCATCTCCACCTACCAGCGCGGTATGGGCGAGACCATTGAGGCGCCCATCCTCGCCTACCTGATCGAAACGAAAAATGGTCGTATCCTCTACGACGTGGGGTGCGACCATGCCAAGATCGCCACCCCCGCCTTGCGTGAGCGCTACTACAACGCCAACACCTTCGGCTTCGGCGCGCCCGACATGCAAGAGCCGCAGCGTATTCCCCGCCACCTCGCCCGCCTCGGCCTTACTCCGGCCGATGTCGATGTGATCTTTATTGGCCACCTGCACTTTGACCACGCCGGCGGCCTGAAAGAACTGCGCCGCTGCGGCTGCGGAGCCGAGATCCATATTCAACAAGACGAACTCGACGCCGCGCGCACAGGCGAAGACCTCGCCGTGTTTCCCGACGACCTAGTCGACGACGCTGGCACCCCGCTTCAATTTCGTCTACAGCACGGCGAATACAGCTTGGTTCCCGGCGTGAGCGCCATCGCCACACCCGGCCACACTGCCGGTCACATGTCCATGCTCATCGAGCTGCCCAAAGGCTCGCCCGTTTTGCTGGCCGGCGACGCGGCCGATCTGCAAGAAAACATCGACAACGAAATCGCCCCCGGCGGACTCTGGCGCCAGCAGGAGCAGCTCGCCATTCAAAGCATCCGCAAACTCAAGGCACTGGCCGCCGAGACCGGCGCGCAGCTTTGGCCAAACCACGACATGGCATTTTACAAAAACCTGCCGGTATTCCCTGCCGCCCGCGAGTAAGCGACAGAGCCGCCATGAGACTGCCACCCACCTTCGCCGCTGTACCCGAGCGCTACCACGGCGTCTGGGCCCGTACGCTGCTGGAAACCCCTGAAGGTCGCGACACCACCACTTGGGTGCGCTGGTTGCAAACCAGCCTATGGCATGCCGACCTGCGCGTAGCTGTCGACCTCGACCGCCGGCAACCTACAGGCCTGGCACAGCAGCAAGGCTTTTGGGGCATCACGCAAATCACACCGGCCCGAGGTAAAGACGCCGAACTGTGCACCTGGCATCGTCACCAAGATTTCCAGCCACCGCGCCGCACGCCCGACGCCGGCACTATGGTGTTTGAAACGCCCGATCGTGTCATCGAACGCGGTGTGCACGGTAACTACCTCGAAGTGTGGGAGCGTCTGCCTGAATCGCTGGGCAGGCAGATCGTCCTTGAGCGCCTGAGCGCCAACGGCCAAACTAACTTTGAGCGTCTGCTAATAGCCGGCGATTGCTTCATGCATGTGCGCCCACGTTCGGCGCTCTGGCCTGCAGATTTGCAAGACAACGACACCCTGGCTGAGGTCATTCAGCGCCACCCGGACCAAGCACTGGCGTTACTTGATGTCGACATCAGCTTCGGCCGACTCGCACCCAACGGCGCAGGGACCATTGAGCGCGCCATACTGCCCGCGCTGGAAGGCCACCCGCTTGATGCCAAGCCAGAGCAGGTCAGTGCCAGCACCGCCCACATCGCTCATGGTCGGCTGGCCGGGCCGTGGCGAATCACCGAGTGGCGAGATCAAGGCGCCAAATCTTCTTATTAATGTGGTTATCAGGCGAGCGCAAGCGCCAGGAAGGTAGCACGCTCAGCCAGTGACAGCGGCGCCAGGATCTCTTCCTACAAGACCTTTACCATGGGCCGGCTGGCAGCCAGCAGTTGCTCACCTTCGGGCGTGATGTGTAGTCAACGCGCCCGGCGATCTTGCTGGCTGATCACACGCTGGACAAGACTCTGGCTCTGCAGGCGATCGGTCACTCCGCCGATCGTGGTTCGGTCAAAGCTGATAGTCGACGCCAAGGTGGCTTGGTCAGTCCCTGGCTGTTGGGCAATAGTGTCAAGCGCGGCGAACTGCACCGAAGTAAGCCCGCGGCTTGCGTCTGAGCCTGGTCAACCTAAGCCGACTGCTGATGCAGCCGACGAATCAGGTGCCCGGCCATCTCGATCCCGTCTGTAAGTGCTGTTCTCTGTTGCAAATTTAACCCCACCATACGATTGTCATCTGTCGCTCGATGCAATTAATAAGTACAAATATCATATGAGGACTTATTTAAAACAGGGGGCAGACCGCTCACCTGAGACCGTGAACGTACTGATTGCCGGTTCGGAGCCGGCGGGCATGTGCCTGGCGGCCCCGCTCGCCCGGGTACCGCAGATTTGCACCATATTGGTCGAACCTAAGCTCGGGCCCATGGGAAAAGGTCCGGAAAACGGTATCAGCGTGCGCTCAATGGAGATGTATTGGCTGCGACGGCGCCCGCACCAACGTGCGCCGGGCGATCGGTGGTTCGCTACATGGCGATGTGGCGCACCAGGCCTGGGGCGTGATCGACTTGCTGGCTACCACCGACTTTCCTGACTGGCGCATGAAATCCCTCGTGCGCTTCCAAGATGACAGCATTCTGATGGTACTGCCGCGCGAAGGTGGGCATCTGGTGCGCCTGTAAGACGAACTCGACAACCCTGGCGAAGATGAACGCGCCGCCGACCGCAGCATGAATGCCGACGACACCATCGCCAAGGCCACCCGCATCTCCAACCCATTCAAACTGGACGTGAAAGAGGTGATCTATTGATCAATCTACGAAATCGGGCACCACCTGACCGACAAGTTTGACGACGTGCCCGCAGTTGAAATAGCCAAGCGCTCACCCCGCGTGATACTGACCGGTGACGCCTGCCACAGCCACAGCCCCAAGGCCGGCCAGGGCATGAACGTGCCGGTGGGCGACACCTTCAAACTGGACTGAAAATTAATCTCGGTGCTAACAGGCCACG
>JBLHZH010000058.1:0-9544 GCA_047629695.1 Rhodoferax sp. | reverse complement strand
ATATTGACCAAAGGTTGGCAGGCAAAAGTAGAAAAACCTTCAATGCAATTGACCAGTCCGACCGGAATTTCAGCGCCCTGGCCATCGTCCAGAAAGGCCAGCACACTGAAGGCCTGGGGTCGGACTGCGAGCGCTGCCAGCAAATGACCTTTGGCAAAGTCGCTCAGGGCCGTACCGCCGCCCATGGGATCACGGGCATAGGCATCCAGCAGGCTCAGCAGTGCGGCGCCATGGACGGCATCGGCATAGTCAACGCGGCAAACTCGTACGGGAGGGAGCAGAGTCATGAGTTGCAAACTCAGGCGCTGAGGGTGTCGGCGATGCGCTGGGCACAGGCTTGTGCCTGTTGCGGATCACGCGCCTCGACCATCACCCGCAACAGGGGCTCGGTACCGCTGGCGCGTATCAGTACACGGCCCGTGCTACCCAGTTCAGCCTGCACCGCTTGGGTCGCCTGGGCCAGGCCGGCATTGGCAGCCCAATCTTGGCCGGGTCGCAAGCGCACATTGATCAATATTTGAGGAAACAAGGTGAGATCGGCCAGTAAATCAGCCATCGACTTACCGCTTCGCACGCAAGCCTGCAACACCAGCAAAGCAGAAATAAGTCCATCGCCGGTGGTGTGTTTATCAAGCGCCAACAAATGGCCTGAGCCCTCCCCACCCAACAGCCACGCGTGCTGTTCGAGTGCTTCAAGCACATAACGATCCCCGACTTTGGCACGCACAAACTCAACCCCACGCGCCAGCAACGCCACTTCGACCGCCATATTGGTCATCAAGGTGCCGACGACACCAGGTAACAGCTGGTTGCGCCCTAGACGATCATCGGCCAGCAGGTAGAGCAACTCATCGCCGTTATACAGGCGACCCTCAGCATCGACCAATTGCAGGCGATCGGCATCGCCATCGAGCGCCACACCAAAATGCGCATTGTGGCTTCTAACGGCGGCCACCAGGGCCTGCGGGTGCGTGGCACCGACGTTGTGGTTGATGTTCAAGCCGTCGGGGGCGCAACCAATAGCAATAACTTCAGCCCCCAATTCATGAAACACCTTGGGGGCAATGTGGTAGGCCGCACCATGGGCACCATCGACCACAATCTTCAACCCTTTGAGGGTTAGGTCATGCGGAAACGTACTTTTGCAAAACTCAATGTAGCGGCCTGCTGCATCCTCCAGCCGGCGCGTCTTGCCAAGGCTGGCAGAGTCGGCCCAGACCGGCGACTCAGCTAGCGCCGCCTCAACGTCAAGCTCCCAGGCGTCCGACAACTTGGTGCCCTGTGCGCTGAAAAACTTGATGCCATTGTCGGCAAAGGGATTGTGGCTGGCACTGATAACGACCCCAAGCGTTGCCCGCTGGGTACGCGTGAGGTAGGCCACACCCGGCGTTGGCAAGGGACCCAACAACACCACGTCCACCCCGGCGGAGTTGAACCCACTCTCCAGCGCACTTTCCAGCATATAGCCTGAAATACGGGTGTCCTTGCCAATCAGGACCGTAGGACGTACATCGGTTTTTTTAAGGACGCGACCCACGGCATGCGCCAGACGCAAAACAAAATCGGGCGTAATGGGCGCCTGCCCTACCGTGCCACGAATACCATCTGTGCCGAAATATTTTCTGGTCATTGTTAGATACTTCCCTTGTTATTGTTAGCTGAGTCAAACATTATTGCGTAAGAGCCTTCAACACCTGAAGCGCCTGCACGGTTTCAAGCACGTCATGCACGCGCACAATACCTGCACCCCGTTCAACCGCCAACAAGGCCGCTGCCACGCTGGGCACCAGGCGCGCGTGCGCCATAGAAGAAAATGCAGCACTTGTTGTGGCACTGGTAAGCGCTGCCAACGACGATTTCCGAGACCAGCCCGCCAACAGCGGATAACCAAGGGTCAAGAATTCACTCTGACGCGCCAGCAGCGTGAAATTCTGGGACACGGTCTTGCCAAAACCAATGCCCGGATCGAGAACGATGCGACTTTTATCAACGCCTGCGACATTCAAAGTATCGGCAACTTGCGTTAAAAACAAGCGGACCTGCGACACCACGTCGCCTTCCATGGGACTGACCTGCATGCTCAAGGGCTCGCCGTGCATGTGCATTAGGCAGACTCCACAGCTAGGGTGCTGTGACACCACGCGAACGCCGTCCAGCGGACTGACTCCAGCGGCATGCCAACGTAAGGCCCAGATGTCATTAATGATGTCGGCGCCCAGGGCCAGCACGGCTTGCATCACCTCGGGTTTGTAGGTGTCCACCGACACTGGCAGACCCAGCTTGACGGCTTCACGAACGACTGGCAACAACCGTGCCAACTCATCTTCGAGCGACAAGGGTTGTGCGCCCGGTCGCGACGACTCGGCGCCAATATCCAGAATATCAGCACCGTCGCGAATCAGTTTTTCGCAATGCTCCAAGGCGGACGCCGTGCTGGCATAACGACCACCATCCGAAAAAGAGTCGGGCGTCACGTTGACAATCCCCATGACTTTGGGTTGTAACAGATCAACTTGAAAACGGGTAGTCTTCCAAATCATGTGGCTACTGTTGCTCCATACAAAAAAACGGGGCTGCAAGCAGCCCCGTTTTTAGTTAAACCTAGCCGTTTTAGGCCACCGTAGGTGCTGCATCAGGTTTGATGACCGGCACAGTGCCGCCACCATCACTGTCGCCGCCAGTCGCCGGCGGTATGCGAGGTGACCAATCCTTGGGAGGACGGGGCTCTTTACCAGCCATGATGTCGTCGAGTTGATCACTGTCAATGGTTTCCCATTCCAGCAAGGCCTTGGCCATGGCGTGCATCTTGTCCTGATTGTCTTCAATCAGTTTGCGCGCCATGCTGTATTGCTGATCGATAATGCGACGAACTTCAGCATCGACTTTTTGTAAGGTCTGCTCGCTCATATTGGTCGTTTTGGTGACCGAGCGACCCAGAAATACTTCACCTTCATTGTCGGCATAGACCATGGGGCCCAGTGCATCGGTCATGCCGTAACGCATCACCATGTCGCGTGCAATGTGCGTGGCACGCTCAAAGTCATTGCTGGCACCCGTGGTCATCTGCTTCATGAAAACCTCTTCCGCAATACGCCCACCAAACAACATGCTGATCTGGCTCAGCATGTACTCGCTATCGTAGCTGTAGCGGTCCTGCGCCGGCAAACTCATGGTCACACCCAAAGCCCGGCCACGTGGAATGATGGTGACCTTGTGAACCGGATCGCATTTAGGCAACATCTTGCCCAGCAGGGCATGACCTGACTCGTGGTAGGCCGTGTTGCGACGTTCACTCTCAGGCATGACCATGCTCTTGCGCTCGGGGCCCATGAGGATTTTGTCCTTGGCGCGCTCGAAATCCTGCATTTCTACCGTACGGGCATTGCGACGCGCTGCCATCAGGGCAGCTTCATTGCACAAATTGGCCAAGTCAGCACCGGACATACCGGGTGTACCGCGTGCAATAACGGCAGCATTCACGTCCTGGCCCAAAGGCACTTTACGCATATGCACATTAAGAATTTGTTCACGACCACGAATATCAGGCAGGGTCACGTAAACCTGACGGTCAAAACGACCGGGACGCAACAAAGCCGCATCCAGAATGTCAGGGCGATTGGTAGCCGCCACCACGATCACACCTACATTGGTCTCAAAGCCGTCCATCTCCACCAACATTTGGTTCAGGGTTTGCTCACGCTCATCGTTACCCCCCCCAACACCGGCACCACGCTGGCGACCCACAGCATCAATTTCATCAATAAAGATAATGCAAGGTGCATTTTTCTTAGCATTGTCAAACATGTCGCGTACCCGTGCAGCGCCAACACCGACAAACATTTCAACAAAATCCGAACCAGAAATTGAGAAGAAAGGCACTTTGGCTTCCCCCGCAATACCCTTGGCAAGCAGCGTCTTACCGGTTCCTGGCGGGCCAACCAACAACAGACCGCGAGGGATACGTCCCCCAAGCTTTTGAAATTTTTGCGGATCCTTCAAGAAATCAACCACCTCTTTGACTTCTTCTTTCGCCTCGTCACAACCAGCCACATCAGCAAAAGTCACCTGGTTGGTGCTTTCATCCATCATGCGAGCCTTGCTCTTGCCAAAGCTGAAGGCACCGCCCTTGCCACCGCCCTGCATCTGGCGCATAAAGTAAACCCAGACACCGATCAACAGCAGCATAGGACCCCAACTGACCAGCAAAGTCATCAGGAGTGAGCCTTCTTCACGTGCCTTGACGTCGAACTTCACGTTATGGGCAATCAGATCACCCACCAAACCACGGTCAAGGTAAGTCGCGGTCGTTTTGACTCGGCGGTCGTCACTGGTGACAGCCACAATTTCAGTAACACCTTGCGCTTCTTGAATGATGGCGCTCTTGATGCGATTACCGCGAACTTCCTCCAAAAAGTCAGAGTAGCCCATGTTGGCGGCGCTCGTAGGGCCCCGCGTATCAAACTGTTTGAAGACAGTAAACAAGACCATGGCGATGACCAGCCAAACGGCAATTTTCGAGAACCACTGGTTATTCAAGCGAGGCTCCAATACAAATACAAATGCAAATAAGAAGATGAGACACAATTGGCACCCATTTTAAGCATTTCAAGGCCCTGCGGGCAGGCCCTATAAATTTTCAGCCATAGTGAACGCATGGGAATCAGGATGATTTCAAGCCGATGCCAACCAGGAAGGTCTCGGAAGACTTATCGCGTGACGCTTTCGGCTTCAAAGGCTTAACCACATTAAAAGTCTCCCTAAAGCGTTTAACCAATTGATCGTAACCGCCACTGTGAAACACCTTCACCACCAAAGCCCCTTGTGGTCGCATGTGAACCTGGGCAAATTCAATCGCCAACTCCACCAGATTTTCGATGCGGGCAGCATCAGTAGCAGCAATACCTGACAAGTTGGGCGCCATGTCCGACACCACAATATCCGCTTGGCGGCCCTGCATCTCATCCGCAAGTCGCTGTAAAACTTCAGGCTCACGAAAATCACCCAGTAAAAATTTAACGCCTTCAACCGGCTCCATGGGCAAAATATCAAGCGCCAAAATAGTGCCATTAAGCGCGCCGACAGCAGCACCACCGGTGGTTGCCGTTTTGGGCGACATCTTGCGCCGGATGTATTGGCTCCAGGCCCCCGGTGTTGACCCGAGATCGACCACCAGTTGACCGGGCTTGATCAGATGGTGAGTCTCATCAATTTCCTTGAGTTTGTAAGCCGCGCGGGCACGGTACCCCTCCAACTTGGCCAGTTTGACATACGGATCATTCACATGATCGTTGATCCAAGCACGATTGACTTTGCTACTTTTAGTTTTAACTTTCATTTTTACCTTCGTGACCGATAATATAGTTATGTCTCAAATTCAACTGACCCCTGCCCAACGCAAAGACCATCGCGCCGATGCCCATCACCTGGACCCCGTGGTGATGGTGGGTGGCGACGGCCTCACTGCCGCCGTCAAAAAAGAAGCCGATGCGGCTTTAAACGCCCACGGGCTAATTAAAGTTCGCGTTTTTTCTGATGATCGCCCTGCCCGTGAAGCCATGTTTCAAACCTTGGCTGACGAGCTCAATGCGGCGCCGATCCAACACATTGGCAAATTGCTGGTACTTTGGCGGCCCATGCCTGAAAAGGAAAAGACAGTCGATGAAGACCGTATGCCTGGTCCACGAGATTTCAAAGTGCTGAAATACAGCAAACGCGGCGGTCAGAAGCCTGAAGTCAAAACACTGCGTGTACTCGGCAACCAACGCCTGACGGCAGGCGGTTCAGTCAAACGAGCCAAACCCAAGCAAATCAGTATCAAAAAGCAAAGTCAGACCTGAGCTTTTAGGGCCGTTGGCAACAGCTTGGCAAAAGTTGCTGCCGCACAGCCCCACTGAAATACAAACATGGCACTGCCTAAACTGTGCCAAAGTCGCAAATTCTCTCTCGCCGCAATCTCTGGCGAGACGACATAGTGTGACAGCAGCGCCAACACCACACCCAAAACGGTAAAAGTTACAACTGCCCTATTCCCTGTTATTGATTCTGGCGAAGCACTTGACTGACGGGACAAGCTCAGAAGAACCAGCAAACCGCAACTCACCGATAGCCAAGTTTGAAGCATGAATAATCGGGCGGCCATCCCCCCCGCCAATGCCGGGGTTGGCAGATGCACAAACAACATCGGCACCACTATGAACCCGATGGTGGTGAGACTGCCCCACCACAGTGCGGCAAGCCAAAGGGGTATTTTTAACATCACCCTAGATATAACTGACAGTCACCACTTCGTAGCGTCTAATACCGCCGGGTGCCTGTACTTCTGCAGTGTCTCCCTGTTCCTTACCAATCAGGGCACGGGCAATCGGGCTGCCAATGTTGACCAGGCCCAGTTTGATATCAGCCTCGTCTTCACCCACAATCTGGTAGGTGACGGCAATACCTGACTCTTCATCTTCAAGTTGCACCGTGGCACCAAAAACCACACGTCCACCCGCATCCAGATCAACCGGGTCAATCACCTGGCAGACGGACAACTTACCTTCGACTTCTTGTATGCGCCCTTCGATAAAGCCTTGACGGTCTTTGGCGACTTCGTATTCGGCGTTTTCGCTCAAATCACCCTGGGCGCGCGCCTCGGCAATCGCGTTAATGACCCAGGGGCGGTCTACCGTTTTGAGTTTATGCAGCTCTAGCTTGAGCTTTTCAGCACCGCGCTTGGTGATAGGAATGGTCGCCACGTACTGCTCCGTTAAGTTTTTTTATGTCAGATAAAAGGATACCGCCGGGCGTTTCCGTCCGGCGGTACCCAGAGTCACAGATTATGCCGCGATAGTACGCTCAGAATCAAGAGGTGGTCAACTGCGCATGCATTTCCTGCACCGACACCACACCCAACTTATCCATGTGTGGCATGCCCTGCACAGCAGCCTGCGCGCCGGCAATGGTGGTGAAGGTGGTGACCCGCGCCAGCAAAGCCGAGGTCCGGATCTGACCCGAGTCTGCAATCGCGTTGCGTCGCTCTTCTACCGTGGTGATGACCAACGAAATTTCGTTGTTCTTGATCATGTCGACAATGTGGGGGCGGCCCTCTGTCACTTTGTTAACCACCGCGCAGGCCACCCCAGCGGCGTTCATGGCAGCGGCCGTGCCTTTAGTTGCCAACAGAGAGAACCCCATGGTTACCAAGGCCCGGGCCACCTCGATAGCGCGCGGTTTGTCATTATTTTTAACTGAAACAAACACCTTACCGGTAGGCTCACCTGAGGCCGTAAAGGGTCGCGGCAACTTGGTGCCCGCCCCCATCTGGGATTTGACAAAGGCTTCACCAAAGGTCTTACCCACCCCCATCACCTCACCGGTTGACTTCATCTCGGGGCCGAGAATGGTGTCTACGCCGGGAAACTTGACAAACGGAAATACCGCTTCCTTGACACTGAAATAAGGGGGGTTGACCTCGCGCACAACCCCCTGTGAAGCCAGTGACTGGCCGACCATGCAGCGTGCTGCCACCTTGGCCAGTTGAATGCCGGTGGCTTTAGAGACGAACGGCACGGTGCGCGAGGCACGGGGATTCACCTCAAGCACAAAAATAACGTCTTTCCCATCGGTATTCTGAATCGCAAACTGCACATTCATCAACCCCACCACATTCAGGGCTTTGGCCATGGCGGCGGTCTGGCGCTTGATTTCAACAATGGTCTCATCGCGCAGGCTGTAAGGCGGCAACGAGCAAGCCGAGTCGCCGCTGTGAACACCCGCCTGTTCAATGTGCTCCATGACACCGCCAATAAAGGTGGCGCCTTCTTCTGTGAGCGTACCGGCGTCACGTATGCAATCAACATCACACTCAATGGCGTCATTCAAAAACCGGTCCAACAGCACCGGCGAGTCATGACTCACCTTGACAGCCTCCCGCATGTAGCGCTCCAGGTCGCGCTGCTCATGGACAATTTCCATGGCACGGCCACCGAGCACATAACTGGGACGCACCACCAACGGGTAACCCAACGCAGCGGCCTTTTCCAGGGCCTCGGGCTCGGTGCGTGCCGTGGCATTCGGGGGCTGACGCAGACCAAGTTCCTGCAGCAATTTTTGAAAACGCTCACGGTCTTCCGCCGCATCAATCATGTCAGGCGAGGTGCCGATAATGGGCACACCATTCGCTTCCAGGTCCAACGCCAGCTTCAAAGGGGTCTGACCGCCGTACTGCACGATCACGCCAAAAGGCTTTTCCTTGTCCACAATCTCCAGCACGTCTTCCAGCGTCAAAGGCTCAAAGTACAAGCGATCCGAGGTGTCATAGTCGGTTGAGACGGTTTCAGGATTGCAGTTGACCATAATGGTTTCGTAACCATCCTCTCGCATAGCAAGGGCGGCATGCACGCAGCAGTAATCAAACTCGATACCCTGGCCAATCCGGTTCGGCCCACCGCCCAGCACCATGATTTTTTTCTTGTTTGTGGGTGCCGCTTCACATTCGCTATTTTCGGCTTCATAGGTCGAATACAAATAAGCAGTGTTAGTTTCAAACTCGGCAGCACAGGTGTCCACGCGCTTGTAAACCGGACGCACACCCAGTGCAATGCGCTTTTCGCGGATCGCGGTGTCAGTGGTTTTTAACTGGCGTGCCAGACGCCGATCCGAAAAACCTTTTTGCTTGAGGGCGCGTAGGGTGACGGCATCAATAGCGTCCAGTGTGGTGGTTTCAAGTTCAAGTTCAATCTTGACGATTTGCTCGATCTGCACCAAAAACCAGCGATCTATTTTAGTCAAGGCAAAGACCTCATCGACGCTCATACCCATGGCAAACGCATCTCCTACATACCAGATCCGCTCAGGGCCGGGGGCGCCAAGTTCTTTCTCCAGTACTTCGCGATCCTGCGTTTTTTCATTCATACCGTCGACGCCGACTTCAAGACCGCGCAGGGCTTTCTGGAACGATTCCTGAAAAGTACGGCCAATGGCCATCACTTCGCCGACCGATTTCATTTGCGTGGTCAGGCGACTGTCGGCGGTCGGGAACTTCTCAAAAGCAAAACGCGGAATCTTCGTCACCACGTAGTCAATGCTAGGCTCAAAACTGGCCGGTGTTGCCCCGCCCGTGATGTCATTACGTAACTCGTCCAAGGTGTAGCCGACTGCCAGTTTGGCCGCCACCTTGGCAATCGGGAAGCCAGTTGCCTTGGAGGCCAGCGCCGAAGAGCGGGAGACCCGGGGGTTCATCTCGATCACGACCATGCGCCCGTCTTCGGGGTTGATCGAAAACTGCACATTAGAGCCCCCCGTATCGACCCCGATTTCACGCAGAACCGCCAGTGAAGCATTGCGCAAAATCTGGTATTCCTTGTCAGTCAAGGTTTGCGCCGGGGCAACCGTGATGGAGTCGCCGGTGTGCACGCCCATCGGATCCAGATTTTCAATTGAACAGACGATGATGCAGTTGTCGGCCTTGTCGCGCACCACTTCCATCTCGTACTCTTTCCAGCCGAGCAGAGACTCTTCAATCAATAACTCATTGGTCGGTGATGCCTCCAGACCGCGCTTG